>JBOHST010000218.1:0-4019 GCA_050733375.1 Gemmatimonadales bacterium | reverse complement strand
CCACCCGCCGGCCGGCGTCGCCTTCCTCGACGGCATCCAACAATGGAAAGTCGTGGGTTACGACGGCGTCCTCCCCATCGCCGTCGCCTACGTGGCCGCGGCCGTGCGCCAGCGCGGGCCGGATCGTCGGCCCCACACCGTCGACTGGGCGGAACGCGAGATCGTCATCGCCCCACTCGCCGCGTTACGCCCCGACCGTCGCGCCGCGATCGAGACTCTCGATCTGGAGGTCGTGTCACTGGAGGAGGCTGCGATTCAACCCGGACAGATGCTCGAGTCCCTGCGGCGCGAAGTCCATCGCGCCCGGCTGTCGCTGGAAAAGGCTCTGGGGGAGCGAGCGCTCGACCGGCTCACCGAGGGAGAGTGGCTCGTCGTGGACGGGCAGCTCTCGGTGTCCGCGCAGCTCGCGCGCCACCCCAGGGCGCTCGGCGTCATCAAGAGCCACGGGGCGCAGTTTCTGGTAGGCCGCCACCTGGAGCGGGCGCTCACCGTCCCCGCGTCGCATCGCACCAGCGTGTTTCGCGTGCGCGGCGGGCATGGGCGTACCGAGGTGGACTCGTGGTACCTGCGTCTCTGGCCGTGGGAGGGGTACGATCTGCACTATGGGCTGTTGCGGGTCGAGGCGCGTCCCCCAGCGGGCGCAGCGACGGTGAGCGGCTGGCTGTTGGGCGAGCGCATGCCGCTCGCCGCACCGGACGCGCGCTTCGACCGGTTGCTGTATCCTATACATGACGTGGAGACCTACTTGCGGAGCCGAGCCCCGCGGGACCTGTTGTCGTCGCCCGCTTCTCGCCTGCCGAGAACCGGAACGTGATCCAGCAGCCCGAGCCGATCCGAGCGGCGCCCATCGGTCGGGTCGTCGCCACGGAGCTCAAACCCTCCACGCCGCACCAGTTCCATTTTTGGACGGCGACGGAGACGAGCATCGGGATCGGCGCGATCGTCCGCGTGGAGGGCGAGGAAGGCGGGAAGCGGGAAGCGGGCCGTGTGGTGTACGGGGTGGTCACGGATGGCTTCGCCTACTCTGACTTGGCGACGCCACTGCACGACGTGATCGGCGCCGAAGGCGACCCGGCCCGCGCCGCCGCGGCGCCCACGATGCGTCAGGAGATCCGCCTCTGGACCGCGGCGGTGCTACGGCAAATCCCCGAGGAGCCGCTGCAGCCGGTGCCGCTCGGGCGCGTGCACATGGCGGGCGACGCCGACGTGGCCCAGGCGCTGCGCATGGACGCCTACCTGCATCGCGCGAAACCGACGGCCATCCCGATCGGTCTGTACACGTCGGGCGGGCTCGAGTCGCCGGTGTACCTCGACGCCGATTTCCTCGTCGGCCCCGAGGCCGCGCACCTGAACATCTCCGGCGTGTCCGGGCTCGCCACCAAGACGAGCGCCGTCGAGTTCCTGCTCGGCTCGATTTTCCAGCACTTTCCGGCGCACCGGGGCAAGGTCGCCGCCGTGTGCTTCAACGTGAAGGGCCCGGATCTGCTGTTCCTCGACCAGCCGGGCCAGCTCGAAGAGGAGGATCGTCGCCGCTACGGCCGCCTGGGTGTCGAGCCCGGGCCGTTCCGGCAGGTGCACTACTACGCGCCCTTCAAATCCGATGGGGTGAACCTCAACACGCTGCGCACCCATGCCGACCTGGTGCACGCGGTGGAACCGCTGGTGTGGGGGCTCACCGAGGTGCTCGATTTCGCCGAGGTGCTGCTCAATCGCGACGACATCGATGCCAAGGCCGACGCGTTCATCGATTTTCTGTCGGACCGGGTGGTGCGGCGCGACTTCGACGACGGGTTCGGCGGGCAGCACCGGGTCGAGACATTCGCCGATCTCGAGCGCCTGTTCCGCGGCATCTTCGACGGGCTCGAGATGGCGAGCCGCGGCGACATCTGGCGCACGCACCACATCGCCACGATTCGCAAGGTGCGCAACCGCCTCGGCAACGTCTCGACCCGCTGCAAGGGCCTCGTGACCGACGACGGGCCCGCGAGCGACTTGCCGTGGGGGAAATTCGCCGACCGCACCGTGTACGTCATCGACGTCGCCAACGTCGATCCGCTGGGGCAGGATCTGGTCTTCGCCCGTGTGGTCTCGAAGCTGCGCGAGCACCTCGAGCGGCGCGACCTCGGCGTGGATGCCGTGGTGGTGTTCGTGGACGAGCTCAACAAGTACGCGCCGGCCGACGGCCCCGAAACGTACGTGAAGAAAATGCTGCTCGACATCTCGGAGCGCGGCCGCTACCTGGGACTGGTGCTGTTCGGGGCCGAGCAGTTCCGCTCTCAGGTGCATCGCCGCGTGGTCGGCAACGCCGGCACACAGGTGTTCGGACGCATGGACTCCGACGAGCTGGCGACGCCCGGCTACCAGGTGTTGTCGCCCGCGACCAAGATCAAGCTGGCGACCTTGCCGATCGGCGAGCTGATGGTGCGGCACCCGCACTTTACCCAGCCGATCTTCGTGCGCTTCCCGCGTCCGCCGGTGCTGCGCGGGCGAGACGGCGTGGAGCGGTTCCCGCCGGCGGCGGATCTGGTGTTCGAGGACGCGGTGGTGCGCCAGCTGGTCCGGGTCGCCCCGTCCATCCGACCCAACCAGATCAAGGATCTGATTGCGGGACGGGAGGAGCAGGACGTGCGGCGCGCGATCGGGGCGGTGCGGCGCGAACGGCCGGAAGACGTCCTGGCGCTGTTCAGAAAGCGGTTGGGCGGGCGCGTGGTTCCCGAAGCCGCCCGCGAGCGGATGGCCGTGCCGCCGCTCAACCCGATCGCCGAAGAGCCCTACTAACCTTCGACGGATGTATCGCATGCGCTGGAGTCGCCGATCGCTCGTCGCTATGGTCGTCGTGCTGCCCGCCTGCAAAGGCGCGGACAAGCCGACGCCCACGCCGATCACTACCAAGATCCTGCTGCGCTATCATCCGCCCGCGGGCGCGGCATATCAGTACGTACTCGACCAGACCTCCCGGTTCGCGCCCGATGGTGCCGGCGCGGACTCGGCCCCGTCGAACACCATGACGCTCGCGTTCACCCAGACCATCGCGGCTCCCGCGGCCGGCGGCGTGCCGGTGACGACGCTGCTCGACTCCGCGCGGGTCGCGAGTCCGATGCTCAGTCCGGAGGCCGCCGTGGACGCGGCCCGGCGGCTGCGCGGCGTGCGTCTGACGAGCGTGTTCGACGACCGGCAGCGCCTCGTGCGCAACGATTTCTCGCCACTGGATCGGCTTCCCTCGATCGTCGGAGACCAGGTGCTGCTCGGGTTCCGGGCGGCGGCCGTGCCGTTCCCCGACGGGCCGGTTGGGCCCGGAGACCGCTGGACAAACCAGGTGGAGCTGCCGTTCGGCCAGATTCCCGGGAGCGCACCGATCACCGCGACGACGACGCTCACGGTGCGGGAGATCCTCGTGACCGGTTCGGACACGACCGTGCACTACACGGCGGAGACGAGCCTCCCGGAGCGCCCCTTGCGGTTCACCATGGGGGGACAGCCGATCACCATCGTCGTGCGGGGATCACTGAATGGCGAGCAGCGATTTTCGTTGTCCCGCGGCACGGCCGTCACCGCCTCCCTCGGCGGGACGATACGGGTCAATGTGACCGGCGGCCTGTTCGGACCGCAGGGGATGGCGCTGCGCGTGGACCAGCAGGGCACGATCGAGCTGCGGGAGGCCGCGCCCTGATCGAATGAAACTCGCGCACCTCGCCGATCTCCACCTGGGGTTCCGCCAGTTCGACCGCCAGACTCCGAAGGGCGCGAACCAGCGCGAAGCCGACGTCGCCCTGGCGTTTTCTCGCGCGGTGGACGACCTGCTGGAGCAGCGTCCCGACCTCGTGGTGTTCGCGGGCGACATCTTCCACTCCGTTCGTCCCACCAACCCCGCGATCCTGTTCCTCTTCCAGCAACTGCAACGGATTCGCGTCGGGCTTCCCGATGCTCCGGTCATTCTGCTGGCCGGTACCCACGACACGCCCCGGACGGTGGAGACCGGCAGCATCTTCAGATTGTACGAAGCGGCCGGCGCCGAGGTG
>JBOHST010000217.1:0-5071 GCA_050733375.1 Gemmatimonadales bacterium | reverse complement strand
TGCCGGTGAGCCGGATGACGATCGGGACGGTGAGGGGAAACTGGCCGGTCGCCTGGACGATGCCGTTGGCCACGTCGTCGCAGCGGGTGATGCCGCCGAAGATGTTGAACAGGATCGCCCGCACGCTCTTGTCGGCGGTGATGATCTGCAGGGCGTTGACCACCTTCTGGGGATTGGAGCTGCCCCCGATGTCGAGGAAATTCGCCGGGTCGCCGCCGTAATACTTCACCAGGTCCATCGTCGCCATCGCGAGCCCGGCCCCGTTCACGCAGCAGCCCACCGTTCCGTCGAGCTTGATGAACGTCAGTCCTGCCTCGCGGGCCTGCACCTCGGAGGGGGCTTCGGCGGTGGTGTCGCGCAATGCCGCGATGTCGTGGCGCCGCTCGAGCTCGTTGTCGTCCACCACGATCTTCGCATCCAGCGCCACCACCTTGCCCTCGGGGGTGGTGACGAGCGGATTGATCTCAACCAGCGAGGCGCCGACGTCGTACACCGCCGCGTAGAGCTTCTGCATCACGGCCGCCGCGGCGCGCGCCTGCCCGACCTCGGGATACAGCGTGAAGCCGAGCGCCAGGGCCTGGTGCGCCAGTAAGCCGTAGCGCGGATCCACCGCCAGGCGGTGAATCTTCTCGGGCGTCTGCGCCGCCACTTCCTCGATGTCGATACCGCCCGCGGCGCTGGCCATCAGCACCGGCCGCTGCGACACGCGGTCGACGATGATGCCGAGGTAGCTCTCCGAGCGGATGTCGGCCGCCGGCGTCACGAGCACCTTGTGCACCGTCAGCCCCTTGATCTGCATCCCGAGGATCCGCCCGGCGACCGCTTCCGCTTCGGCCGGATCCTTGGCGAGCTTCACCCCGCCAGCCTTGCCGCGGCCTCCCGCATGCACCTGGGCCTTCACCACGACCGTGCCCCTCAGGCGTGCCGCCGCCGCCCGCGCGGCCGCGGCCGTCGTCACGACTTCCCCTTCCGGCACCAGAATGCCGTGGCGTCGCAGGATGTCGCGCGCCTGGTACTCGTGCAGGTTCACCCGGTCTCCTTGGTGATGGTGGTGCCGGCATCGCCGCGCAGCGCGGCGAGCCCCTGGGCCAGCGCCGCGACGACGGCGCGCTCACCGCCGGCGCGGACGAAATCCGCCGCCGCTTCCACCTTGGGTCGCATGTTTCCCGTGCCCAACTCGCCGCCTGCCAACAATCGATCCGCGTCCGCGAGCGACAGCCGGCGGATCGCCTGCGGGGCCGGCGTGCCCCAGCCGCGGTACACCGCGTCCACGTCGGTCAGAATGAGCAGCACCTCCGCGCCGATGTCTTGGCCGAGGATCGCCGCCACCCGGTCCTTGTCCGCCACCGCGTCGATCCCCTCTAGGCGCAGCGCGGGATCGTCATAGACCGGTGGGCCGCCGCCCCCACAGGCGATCACGATGTACCCACCGGCGACGAGCGACTGCACCATGGTCCGCTCCACGATCGCCATCGGCCTGGGACTCGGCGCCAGTCGCCGCCACTTCCCCGGTTTGTCTTCCTTCAGTGGCACCCCCAGCGCCTCGAGCCGGGCTCGCCGGGCGGGATCGAGGGCATGCCCGATGGGCTTGGTCGGCGTCCGCAGCTCGGCATCCCGCGCGTCGCACAACGTCTGCGTGATCAGCGTGACTACGGTCCGTTCGACGCCGTCGCGGGCCAAGGCGTTCTGCAACGACTGCTGGATCATGTAGCCCATCCAGCCCGCGGTGGCGGCCACCAGGACCCCGAGCGGCAGCGGCTCCAGGTGATCGGCCGCGAATTCGTTGCGCGCCAGCTCGTCCCCGACCTGCGGCCCGTTACCGTGGACGAGGGCGATGTTCCACCCGGCGCGGGCGAGGTCCACGATCGGGGCCAGACTCTCGCGGGTGTGGCGAAACTGGTTCGAGATGGTCGGGCGTTCGTGCGCGGGCGCGACCGCGTTCCCACCCAACGCGACGACGATGGTCCCGGTCGGCACGGCGGGGCAACCTAGTGCGGTGGCGTGGCCGGAGCAAGCGCGCGGCGCCGCGTCCCCAGCAGCTCGGACAACTGCCGATACACGCGCCCGAACCGGTCGAAATCCCGTTGCTGCAGGGCGGAATCGAGCTGCACGAACAGCCGTCGCGCCTGCTCCCAGCGGGCGCCGAGGGAGGTATCGACCGCGCCGGGCGGCCCGGCGAGCAGCAGGTCGCGCAACGCCGCCGTTCGTGTGGGGCCGTCGCCGGTGCGGGTGCCCCACGTCAGGTACACGCGCTCGAGGCGGGGCGGGTCGCGTGCGTGCTCGATGAAGCGTGCCTGGCTCGAGGCCAGATGTCCCGCCGCCACCCACAGCCGCTGCGGCCCCGGGAGCGTATCGCCCATGCCGACGAGCAGCTGCGGAGGCCGGTCGAGCACCGGCGGCGACACGGCCCGCAGCTCCGGACCCGCCGGCCCCACGCGGCCCAACAGGAATCCCTCGAACCGGGTGGCTTGACCGGAGGTGAACCCCTGGACGAGCCACACCGAATCGCCTTGTGGCGCCGCGATCTCGTACGACTCGCGCGGGGCAGCGCGCCACGGTTCCGAGTCGGGCGCGGCGGCGAGCACTTCGCCCAGGGCATGCGAAAACGTGCGCGCCGGGAAGCGCATCGCGGCCGCGAGCGCGGGCGGCAGGCTCTCGGCCGGGGCCACCAGGGGGGCAAACAGCCGGGCCCACGCGACGCTGAGGGAGTCGGCTTCGGGGAGCAGCCAGAAGCGGGGCTCGCCGCTCGTCGCGCGCACCGCGGCCACGAGCCCGGCGCGCAGGTAGCGCACGGGACCCCGAGGCGCGAGAACCGGCTCCACCAGCGGGAACGTCTCGGCCGACACGTACCCGAGCGCGAGCCACCACAACGCGCCGTCGGTGATCACCGGCTGGGGCGGGTCGAATTCGGCGAACGGCGCCAGCCGTGTGAACCGCTCACCGGCTCCGCGACGCCACAGCAACCGATCCCCCGGCGCGGTCCGCCGGAAAATCTCGGGGCTCTGCAGCACCCAGGCAAGCGCCACGCGGCGCCACACGCCAGCGAGCGACACGCCGGGGCTTGGGCCCGGTGTCGCGGAGCGCACCGCGTATTGCGTGAACCCGGCTCCGAACCACGTCAGCGAATCCTGCACGGCGAGCGTTGTGGGGATCAGCCCCGTGTCGGTCTCGACGAGCCCGACCGGGGGCCGCGTCGCCGCCCACGCACCGCGGTGCACCTGCTCCCACGACGGAGGTGGTTGGACGGTGGTGAGCGCCGTGTCGTCCGGCGCGCGCGCGACGATCCACAGCGGAGCGCCGTCCGCAGCCCGGGCGAGTGTCACACCCGCCACCGTCTCGTGCGCGTTCAGCCGGGGGCGCGCCACCGCGGCGACGCGCGCGGAATTCCACAGGGGAGCCGACGCGACGAACCGCTCCACCGTGGGAAACTCAGGCGTGGCCCCCAGGGGGTTGCGAGCGGTTCCCAGTGCCAGCTCCCGCAGCTGAGCGCGTTCGCGCGCGTAGGTCTCGGCGCCGACGCCGCCGCGCAGCAATGACGGAAGAATGCCGTACACGCCGAGCATCGCGAGCAGCAGCAGTCCCCACCCGGCGGCGAGCCAGCGCGGGTGATCCCACCCCGCCCAGGCGAGGCTCACGATGCCGGCGAGCGCGGCCGCGCCGGCCACGGCGGCCGCGCCGGGGATGCGCACCGCCACCGCGCCCGCGTCAATCGTTCCGTGCAGACCCGCGACGACTTCCGCGGGGTCGAGCAACGCGCCCCACAACAGGGCGCTCGCCATCCCCGCGAGCAGCACACCGACGTGCGCCCGGGCATGCGGGCTCGCCACCACGCGGCCGCCTTGCCAGCGCAACGACCCGATTCCCACGTAGAGCGTGGCAACCAGCACGGCGGCCGTCAGCGTCGCCAGCAGCAGAAATCCCTGCCGTTCGAGCGCCCATGGAAGCTCACCGACGTAGTAGCCGAGATCGCGATGCAGCACGGGATCCGTCACGCCGAAGCGCGGCGCGGCGCCGGCGAGCAGGGCCCCGCGCCACCACTCGCCCGTGCCCCAGGCGAGGCCGATCCCGAAGATGAGCCCGCTCGCGACCGCGAGGACGAGCAGCAGCCGCTGCGGCACTGCTTCGACGATCTCGAGGTTGCCGACGCGCCGTGGCATCTGCACCGAGCCGATCGCCCGATAGACGATGTAGAGGTTGCCCGTGCCCCACAGCGTGGCCACGAGCCAGATGGCGAGCTGGGTCAGCTGCGCCAGCGCGCGCGCTTCGAGGTAGATGGCGCCGTTGGGCAGACTGGCCGCCCAGGCGCGTTCCGCGGTTTCCACGGCGAGCCAGCGGCCCGCCACCAGCAGCACCGCCAGCACCGCGGCGCCGACGAGCAGCGCGCGGCCGCGGCGCCGCCCGATCACGGCTCGGCGGCCTGCTGCGCGAGCCACCCCTCGACTTCCCCGCGGTACGCCGCCAGCGCCGTGGGCGTCCGCGCTTCGAACCGCAGCACCAGCACCGGCTGCGTGTTCGAGGCCCGCAGCAGTCCCCACCCGTCCGAAAAGGTGATGCGCACCCCGTCCAGCGTTGAGACCGGATACTTGGCCGCAAAGTGCTTGGCCGCCCGCTCGACCAGGTCGAACTTGCGCTCGTCGGCGCACTCCACCCGCAGCTCGGGCGTCGAAATCATCTGCGGCAGATCGGCCAAATGGCGCGACAGCGGCCCCTCGGTGCGGGCGACGAATTGCAGCAGCCGCGCGGCGGCGAATAGCGCGTCGTCGAAGCCGTACCAGTCGCCGCCGAAAAACATGTGCCCGCTCATCTCGCCCGCGAGCGGAGCGTGCAGCTCTTTCATCTTCTGCTTGATCAGCGAGTGCCCCGTCTTCCACATGGTGGGGACGAGGCCCGCGCGGGTCAGCTCCTGCGGCAGGATCTCGGAGCACTTCACGTCGAAGATCACCGCGTGCCCCGTCCCCATCCGCTGCGCCAGATCGCGTCCGAACAGCACCAGCAGGATGTCGCCGAACACCGGCGTGCCACCCTCGTCCACCGCCCCGATCCGGTCGCCGTCGCCGTCGAACGCGATCCC
>JBOHST010000216.1:0-2196 GCA_050733375.1 Gemmatimonadales bacterium | reverse complement strand
CCTCAGGCTGCATAACCCGGCCTTGCAGCTGACCAGGCCCTACGCGCTTCGGCCGCCGCGAGATGTTTTCTTCACACTTGGCTTCACGGCGGCCTCAGCAGGGCCTGGCAGCTGAAGGCCAGGCCGTCCGTTAGGCAACTCTCCGAGATCGGCGCACCACCAAGGACACATGTACTCCAGCATGCCCCAGCATATTGATAAGCGTATCTACGCTGAAGCGGCCGATTTTCCCCCGTACCAAGTTACTGACCCGCGGCTGCGACACACCAAAGAGCCTCGCCGCTCGGGCCTGCGTCAGGCCACGAGCCTTGATGAGCCTGGTGAGTTGCACCATCAGTTCTGATCGCAGCCGGAGGTTCTCCGCTTCCTCCGCGGGAAAGCCGAGATCGCGAAACACGTTCCCACTCGATCGCTCGATCTTCATAGTCAGGCTACCTCCTAGAGCTCATGCCGTAAGCGGAGTAGCGACGCGAATCGCTGCCGCGCCAGTTGCAGGTCCGCAGGCCGCGTCTTCCGGGATCGTTTCTCAAAGGCGTGCAGGACGTACACCGCCTCCGCGAACTTTGCGATGTAGATCACCCGGTGTTCCGTTCCGGTGTGAATCCGGAGTTCATTGACACCCATCCCGATCGCGGGGAGTGGCTTCCAGTCGCTTGGCTCCTCGCCCAGCTGAACCAGAAACAGTTCATGGCCGGCCTCTCGCCGAGCTGCCTCCGGAAAGGCTCGAAGATCTGCTCGCGCCGACCCGAGCCATTCCAGGGCTTCTCAGCCATGAACCAACATATATCTACGTATATGTGCGATCAAGTTGCCTAACCCCCATTTGCAGCAGCCGGGGGCCTAAGCGCCTCAGCCGCCGCCGGGTATCCTTCGTTGAGCGGTCGGCGGCGGCTTCGGCAGGCCCCCGCTGCTGAAATGGAAGTCGTTCGGCGGACTCCAGGCAGGCTACTGGAATCGGGAGACGGCAATGATGAGGCAGACAAGAGCTGATCACCACATGACAGCGGTGGTCGTACTGACGCTCGCGCTGATCGGATCGTGTATGCCCACATGGCCGTCCAATAATCAGGAGGAAGCCGAGTTGATTCGTGCAACCGAGCGCGAGCGTGTTCGTGCGCTGGTCCGGGCGGATACCGTAACCGCTCGTCGGCTCCACGCTGATGAGTTTCAGCTGATCAACCCTCTCGGCGAGGCCTACTCAAAGGAACAGTATTTGGGCGGCATTGCTTCCGGCCAGTTCGACTACCTTGCCTGGGAGCCCGAGGTGATCGATGTGCGACTCTACGGGAACGCTGCGGTGATTCGTTACCAGTCAGAACTGGAGATCGTTGTCGATGGCAAGAGCGTCCCACGGCGGCGTCACTGGCATACCGACTGCTACGAAAAGCGGGATGGGCAGTGGCAGATCGTCTGGTCTCAGGCGACGTCGGTTAGGTAGGCGAGCGCCGCCGAACAACGGCATGCAGGCGGCGGCGGGCGCGAACCGTCGAGGCCGGTCTGGGGTGCCTTCGGGCGCCCGCCGCGCCTGATGCCGGGCGTTAGGCGCCCAACCGGTCGACCTCCATGATCCGGACTATGTTCCCAAGGCTCCCGTCGGAGCCGCGATGATTGCCCCTACGAACGTGATTCACAGTGACCCCGAGATTCTTGGCGGCACGCCAGTCTTTGTCGGTACTCGGGTTCCTGCCCAGAGCCTCTTCGACTATCTCGAAGGAGGCGATATTCTTGATGAGTTCCTCCGCCAGTTTCCCTCTGTTCGGCGCGAGCAGGCGCTTGCGGCCCTAGAGCTAGCCCGCGACTCCCTTCTGACGAGTGCGCGTCCTCCTCGATGAGAATCTGCCGGCCGATTTGGCCGCAGCCTTGGTAGGACACGAGGCACGGACGGTCGGGCAAATGGGCTGGGTTGGCATCAAGAATGGTGAGCTCCTCCGCCGCATGGAGGGTCACTTTTAGGCGCTCCTCACTATTGATGGCCACCTACAGCATCAGCAGAGGCTGTCGCGCTTCTCCTTTGGTGTCGTGCTCCTGCGCGCTCGATCCAACCGGCTCAGTCACTTAACTCCGCTTGTCCCGGCTATCCTCGACGCCCTCGTAGTGCTTGCCCCTGGTGAGCATCGTACGGCTGGCGCCTAACAAGCATTTGGAGCTGGCGGGGCGTAGGCGCGGCGGCAGCCGCGCGATAGATTGATCTGAGGG
>JBOHST010000215.1:0-6499 GCA_050733375.1 Gemmatimonadales bacterium | reverse complement strand
CGCCGGCGCCGGCCGCGGCGCGACCGCGCGCGCGCGGGCCGCACGCACGCACCCATTGATGCGCGCCAGAATGGTGGAGTCGGCGCCGAGCTGGACGAGGTTCTTGCGGTCCCGAGCCGTGGGCGTGAACGACAGACAATTGCGCTGCACCAGCAACGCGATCTGAGCCGGCGTCATGGTGTTGCCGGTCAACAGCCGGATCAGGTCGGTCTTGCGCAGCGGCTGAGACTGGGCTTGGTCAGCCTGTGCACCCGCCGGAATCGGAACGGCGAGGAAAACCAGCAGCGCCAGCCGCGTTCCAATGCGCATTGCGGATTGCCGATTGCGGATTGGCAGTGCAGGGTCAAACCGATGGCTCGACCTCTCAGTTACCGTCCGCATTCCGCAATCCGCATTCCGCGTTTGGTTCACGGTCGTGGGCATCCCGAGCGGTCGAAGTGGCGCTCGACGCTGTCGACGGCGGCATACAAGATCTCATCGCGTTCGGCGCGCGGCGCGTCGAGCGGCGGTGTCTGTTTCTTCCCCACGTTGTAGTCCGTCCAGACATCCTCCACCGCCACCAGGCCGCGCGACAGGCCGGTGCAGTCGATCCGGCTGCCGTCGAACTGCCGTCTCCGTTCGCCGTACACGCCCACCGCCCGAGTCACGGAGTCGGCGATGCGATCGACGGCGAGCCACGTCGTATCGACCGTCGTGCTGGCGGGGGCGGTCACCGAGTTAGGGGCTGCGGCCGCTAGGGAGTCCGGCTGGGCGGGGCCGGCCGCTTGGGCCGCAGCGTTCTCGAGCGCCGGCTGGCGCACGAAAAAGTACCAACCCACCCCGCCGCCGAGCGCCAGCAACAGCAGCACGAGACCGATCATGCCGCCGCTGCCGCCGGGCCGGCGCGGCGCCAGCGCCGGAGCGAACGGCTTCGGTGTCTGGGTGGGACGCCCCCCCCCGATTCCGGGACCGCTGGTCGTTCGCCCTAAAGGACTCCCTACCGATCGCCTGGGCAGCGCCGGGTGATCCTGCACCCGAGGCGTCATAACCCCGGGAGCCGACTCGCGCGACTCGATCTCGCCGATGTCGTACCCGCCGGCCGCGAGCAGCGGCAGGCTGGAGAGCGCGTTGGGCGGCGGCTTCATCTGCGTCTGCCGTCGGCCGATCGGCCGCTCAGGGAGCGCTGGAGGCGCTGGTGGCGACGGCGGCGACGGCGCCGACGGCGACGACGGCGGCGACGCTCGGAAGGATGCCTCGCGATCGACAGCCGGTGGCGCTGTCGCGCTCAGCGCGGGTCGTGCCTGCGTCCCAGCAGTGAGAGTACTGGCGGATGGAGGCGGAGGCGTCGCCGCCGCCGCAGGCCTGGCAGGTTGTGGCGCCGGTATCGGCTCGGGACGCACGACCTCGACCGTGCCGGCGCCCGGCACGGGCGGCGCGAACGGCATTGGGGTGTCGCCGTGCACCACCGCCTTGTCCTCGCTCATGAAGTTGATCCAGGGCAGGACCGAGCGTTTGCGGCCGCCCACGAATCCTTCGTCGCTCTCGATGAGCTCGTAGAACGGCAGCGAGACGGTGGGCGACGTGTCGCCCGGAGCCGGCCGGAACAGCCCCGCGACCGGCCCCTCATGCTCGGCGCCCAGCACCAACGCCACGTGCCAGGGCCGCTTGAAGTACTGCAAATGCGTTTCGACGTCGCCGGGAGCCAGCTCCACGGCCATGGGCGGGTGACTGTGGTACCACCCGATGAGATGTCCCTCGGTTTTGTGCAGCTCGTCCTGAATCCGATCCCACAGACGCGACACGATCACCAGCGTCTTGTCGCCGTACACCGCCTGGTTCAGTCGAATGGTGGCATCCACCACCACGTAGCGCTGGCGCGAGGTAGGGCACTCGAACAGATCGCCCACCAGGAAGCCCATCATCCCCTGCCGCCCCGCCGTCTCGTAGTGCGCGTGAATCGCGCCGATCGCCTTCTGGTCGAAGAACACGGCGTACGGCCCGGTGGGGGGACGGCGTGGGCCGCTGCCCGGTGACGTGGGATGCCACAGGATCGACTGCGCCAGCGGCAGCACCCGTTGCAGGTGAAGGCCCTGCACTTCGGACGGGCGGCCGCCGATCGGCGGCGGCGGCGTGGCGCCCGTCACTGCAGCACCTGACGCACCAGGGCCGCGGCGCGCTCCATCTCCGCACGACCGACGTCCCGATGCACGGCGGCGCGCATCCGTTTCGTCCCATACGAGGCGACGTGCAACCCCGCGGCCCCGAGCCGTGGGATCACCGCGTCGGCCGTGTCCTCGTCCCGCACGAGATCGATCATTACGATGTTGGTCTCCGGCATCTCCACCCGTACCGCGCGACAGTCGGCCAGCCGTTCGGCCAGCAGTCGAGCGTGCTCGTGATCCTTGGCGATGCCCGGGAGATGGTGCTCGAGCGCGTACAGCCCCGCGGCCGCCAGCACCCCGGACTGCCGCATCCCCCCGCCCAGGCGCTTTCGGATCTCCCACGCCTCCGCCCGGTGCCGGCTGGCGAACGCCAGGCAGGAGCCGACCGGGCACCCCAACCCCTTCGAATAGCTCACCATAACCGTTGTTACCCCGAGCACGAGCTGTGCCGGGGAAACCTGTAGCGCGGTCGCCGCATTCCAGAGGCGCGCCCCGTCGAGGTGTAGCTTCAGCCCCGCGGCGCCCGCTACGGCCACGATGGCCGCCATCTCGGCCGGAGGCAAGACCCGGCCTCCGGAGGCGTTGTGGCTGTTTTCGACCGCTACGGCGCTCTGCCGCGGCGCAGTCCGGAGCGCCCCCTGAACGAGGCGTGCCGTGAGCAGTCCGTCGGGGGTCACCACCGGGCGGATCTGCACCCCCGACAGCGCCGCGACCCCCGCCATCTCGTAGGTCACGAGGTGCGCGTTCGCCTCGACCACGAGCTCCGTCCCCGGCCGGGTGCACAGCGCGATGCCGGTCTGGTTGGCCTGCGTGCCCGAGGGAAAGAACAGCGCGTCGTCCATGCCGAGCAGCTCGGCGGTGCGCTGCTCGAGCCGGCGCGTGGTGGGATCGCCGTCCAGCACGTCGTCGCCCACCTCGGCCTCCGCCATGGCGCGGCGCATCTCGGGCGTGGGCTTGGTAACGGTGTCGCTGCGCAGGTCGATGCCGGCGGGACTCATCCGAGCTGCACCCGCTGCCCGCGCCGCATCTGCGCCAGATCGTAGGACTCGGCGATCTCGCCGCCGATGAGGAACAGGCAGTTCGTGTAGTAGATCCACACGATCAGCAGAAAGAAGGCGCCGACGTTCGCGTTGGAGGCCAGGCGGTCGAGCGTCACGAAGTTGCTGAGGTAGAGGGCGTACAGCCGCTTGGCCACCTCGAACGCCAGCGCGCAGAACCCCGCGGCCACGAGCGCCGTGCGCCACGCGATGCGGCGGCTGGGCAGGATCTTGAACACGCACAGGAACAGCACCGTGCTGAACGCGAAGGCGATGATCTCGAGACTCAGCCGGTAGAGCCATTCGACCACGAACCCGTCGCCCAGCCGGCTGAGCGTACCCGCCTCGAGCGCCGGCAACAGCGCCGAGGAGAGCAGCAGGCCGCCGGTGAGCAGCACCAGCAGCAGGTCGAGCAGCTTGCCCAGCCACCACGGACGGCGCTCCTCGGTGTCGAACACCTCGTTCAGTGCGGCGCGCAGGCCCCCGAACAGCCGGGTCGAGAAGTAGAGGAACAGCGGCACGCCCAGCAGCGTGAGCTGCCCGCGGCTCGCGATCACCTGCTCCAGCACCGTCTCGACGTAGCGCACGGCCTCCGCGCCGCGCCCCTCGAGGAGCGGCATGAACCGCTGCAGCAGCTCGGTGAGGCTGACCTGCTGGGTGGTGATCTGGTAGTGCACCAGCGAGCCGAGCCCGCCGACCAGCACGATGAGGAACGGAATGGCGGTGAGCATGACATCGAACGTCAGGGCGCTCGCGAGGAACGGGATGTTGTCCTCGTAGGCCGCCTCGAGCGTGCGCTTCGCCACGCCCGTAATGGACTGGTGCCATCCCTCGACCTGCCGCCGCGCCATGATTGGGTCTACCCCTCACTCGTCTCGACCACCAGGCCGTCGTAGGCGGGTTCGACGCCGGCGGGGAGCGAGGCGGCGAGCTCCGCGTGCGGCGTCTCGTGCGTAAGGTGGGTGAGCAGCGTGCGGCGCGCCCCGATGGCGCGCGCGGCGGCCACCGCTTCGGGGATCGAGAGGTGCAGCGGGTGCGGCCGCGGCAACAGCGCGTTCAGGACGAGCACCTCGAGCCCCGCGAGCAGTTCGCGCGCCGCCTCGGGCACCGCTTTCACGTCGGTGAGGTAGGCGATCGGACCGATGCGGTAGCCGTAGACGGTCATGTCCCCGTGCGGCAACGCCAGCGGGAGCACCGGAATCCCGGCGATGTCCACCGGCCGGTCGGGGGCGAGCGGGACGGCCACGAGCTGCGGCTTGCTCGTCCCCGGCCGCGGCGGCGACGTGCGATCGAACGCGTACCCGAAGCGGGCCGCCAGCTCGGCGAGGGCGTCGGGCGGCCCGTACGCGGGAAGCCCGTCCCGCTCGCGCACCGAAATCGCGCGCAGGTCGTCGATGCCGTGCACGTGGTCGGCGTGGGCGTGCGTGAACAGCACGGCGTCCACCCGGTCGATCCCCGCGGCCACGAGCTGCAGCCGCAGCTCCGGCGGCGTGTCGATGAGCAGCCGGCGGCCGCCCGACTCCACCACCGCCGCGGTGCGGGACCGGCGGTCGCGTGGATCGGTGGAGCTGCAGGCGCGGCAGCGACAACCGATCTGCGGGACCCCGAACGACGTGCCGGTACCGAGCAGCACGAGCCGCACGTCAGACGACCTCGACCTTGATCAGGTTGGTGCTGCCGGAAACTTCCCACGGCACGCCCGCAGTCATCACGATGCGATCGCCCGGCTGCGCGTAGCCGCGCTTCAGAATCAGGTCGCGCACCACCGCGAGCATCGCGTCGTAACTGGGCACCCGGTCCACCAGAACCGGCGTCACGCCCCAGACGAGGGCGAGCTGACGGTAGGTGAGCGGCACCGTGGTCACGGCGAGGATCGGCACCGACGGGCGGCACGCGGCCACCTTGCGCGAGGTGAAACCGCCCTGCGTGAGCGTGACGATGAGCGGCGTCTGCAGCATCCGGGCGACGGCCGCCGTGCCGAGCGCGATCGCGTCCTCGACCGCCACGCCGGTGGCCGGGATACCGCCCCGGCGCCGCTCCTCCCGGGTCGGCGCGTTCCCTTCCATCTCGCGGATGATGCGATCCATCGCCTCCACCGCCTCGTCGGGATACTCGCCCGTGGCGGTTTCGGCGGAGAGCATCACGGCGTCGGTGCCGTCGAGGATGGCATTGGCCACGTCGGAGGCCTCGGCGCGCGTCGGTCGCGGGGCGTGGACCATCGACTCGAGCATCTGGGTGGCGGTGATCACCGGCAGGCCGTGCCGGTTGGCTGCCTGGATGAGCCGCTTCTGCACCAACGGGACCTTCTCGAACGGCAGCTCCACCCCCAGGTCGCCGCGGGCCACCATGACCGCATCGGCCGCCGCGAGAATGCGCTCCAGGTCGTCGAGCGCGGCCGCCTTCTCGATCTTCGCCACCAGCTTGGTGGTCTTCGGGACCAGCGCGCGCAGCGCCTGCACGTCCTCCGCCCGCCGCACGAACGACAGGGCGACGTAGTCGGCGCCCTGCGCCACGGCGTCGGCGACGTCCTCCCGGTCCTTGGGCGTCAGCGCCGGCGCGCTCACGTGCACTCCCGGAAGGTTCATGCCCTTGTGGGACGTCAACTCGCCCCCGTCGAGCACCCGCGCCACGACCCGTGGCGGGTCGATCCGCGTGACCTCGAGCGACAGCAGTCCGTCGTTGAGCAGGATCGTCGCTCCCACGCGCGCGTCGCGCGCGAGGTCGTCGTAGGTCGTGGGCAGCTCGTCGCCGCGGGCAACGCCTTCCGGCGCGAGCACGATTGCGCTGCCGGGCACGAGGTGGCGCGGCGCGGGCAGCTCGCCCACGCGGATGCGGGGACCCTGCAGGTCGAACAGGATCGCCACCGGCAGCTCGCGCTGCGCGGCGGTCTCGCGCACCTGGGCGATCCATTGGGCACGCTGCTCCGCCGTGCCGTGCGAGGCGTTGATGCGGATGACGTTGGCCCCCGCGTCGAGCAGCGCCGCGATGCGCGCCGGGTTGCCGGTCGCCGGCCCCAGGGTGGCCACGATCTTGGTCCGTCGAATCATCGGGATGTCCATGAGGGCATCAATCTAGCCTCAGCCGGCCTCACCCCCTGTTCCCCTCGGAGAGGGCCTCACCCCCTGTCCCCCTTCGGTACCTCGCCCCCTGGCCCCCTCTCCCTATCGGGAGAGGGGGGACGAAAGGTGAACGCCGTTCCCCTGCTCCGGAACGGAGAGGGGGACAGGGGATGAGGTACCACTCCCGAATGGAGAGGGGACAGGCGTGAAGCACGGGGAGGTTGGTTATCCACATACTTTCAAGGAAGGCTCAATGTGGAAA
>JBOHST010000214.1:0-8796 GCA_050733375.1 Gemmatimonadales bacterium | reverse complement strand
CGATCACCCCATCGTCCTCGACGGCCTGGAGAATCTGTTTCGCCTCGAGCCCGACTTTCGCGTGGTGGCGCGGTGCGTGAACGGCGAAGAGAGTGTGGCCGCCGTGCGCCGCCACCGTCCGGACGTGTTGATCCTGGACATTCACATGCCCAGGAACGACGGACTCGCCGTGGTCCGCGAGCTACGCCGGGAGGATCTGCCGACCCAGGTGGTACTGCTGGCGGCCGTACTGGAAGAAGAAGCGGTGCTGGAAGCCCTGCGCCTTGGCGTGCGCGGCATGCTGCTGAAGGAGCTGGCGCCGCAGATGGTGGTTCGCTGTGTGCGCAAGGTCCACGCCGGAGAGCAGTGGATCGAGAAACAGGCCTACGGTCGCGCGATAGACACGCTGTTGCGGCGCGAGGCCGGAGAACGTGAGGCCGCCGGCGTGCTCACGCCGCGCGAGATCGAGATGGTACGGATGGTGGCCCGTGGTCTGCGCAACAAGGAAATGTCCGAGCGACTGGTGATCAGCGAGGGGACAGTCAAGATCCATCTCCACAACATCTACCGGAAATTGAAAGTGGAAAACCGCGTCGAGTTGATCCTGTTCGCGCAGTCCAAGCGGTTGGTATGAGCGCACTGCTGGACGCTATCACCGGAGTCCCCAACGCCAGCGAGCCCCTTCCCGGCCTGGTGACGGGCGGCCAGCCGATGGCACCGCACCTCGCGGCGCTGCAGCAGGCGGGGTGCCGCGTGGTGCTCGATTGCCGCGACCCGATGGAGCCGCGGCCGTTGCGCGAGCCGGAGGACGTGGTGGCCGCGGGACTCGAGTACGTGTGCATCCCGGTGGGCCACTCGCGCGGCGACGACGCCACCCTGACGCAAATCCGGGACGCCCTCAAGGCGAACGTCGGGACGAAGCCGGTGCTATTCCACTGCGCCAGCGGCAACCGCGTCGGCGCCGCGTTGATTCCGTACCTGGTGCTGGATCAGGGATTCACCGAGGAGGAAGCGGTGAACACCGCGATGCGGGCGGGGATGAGGAATGTGGAGCTGATGGAATGGGCGCTCGACTACGTGAGCCGCAACGGTCCCTAAGGCTTCGGTTCCTCTTTCCCCCCTGCATACCGGTGCCAGTACATCCTCATCTCACTGATCTTGCCCTCCCGCGTCTCGCAGAAAATCGCCCCCCGGGCGTCCACCCATTCGCCCGTGCGGCGGCGGCGGAAGGTGCAGCGGAACTCGGTGGCGAACCACGGCCCCGCCTCGAAGATTTCCCCCGACCGGAACGAGGTGTCGGCCTGCGTCATGGGGAGGTCCTGCCAGTACGCCCGGACGGCGGCGATCCCTACATCTTTATCGCTGAAGGGGGTTTCGAGGAACACGGCGTCCGGGGTGAACACCGAGCAAATCCGCTCAATGTCCGCCTTCTCCCACCCCTCGCCGAAGCCGTCGATGAGCTGCCGGTAGGCCGGATTCATGGCGGCCAATATATCGACATCCGGAACCGATGGTGGCAACGTACGTACAACGGGATGTCCCGTCGGGCCGTCCTATTCACTCAGATGGGAGGATCAAGCCATGCTGAAGCGTATCCTGGCCTCGGCCGGCACGCTCGTGCTTTTCGCGCTGCCGCTGTCCGCGCAGGCGATGCAGCACGCGGGCGACAAAGTCACGCTCACCGGACAGGTAGTCGACGTGAACTGTTACGTCACGCACCAGACTCAGGGCGCGCAACACAAAGCGTGCGCCGTTGTCTGCGCCAACAAGGGCGTCGCGCTGGCGATTCTCACGACGGATGGCACCATGTACATGCCCGTGAGCTCCAAGCCCGCCGACCCGCAGAATTCGCGATTGGTGCAGTTCGCCGAGGGCAAGGTGAAGGTCACCGGCATGCACCGTATGGTGAGCGGCCTGCACACCATCGAGATCGAGTCGATCGAAGCCGCGAGCTGAGATGCGCCGCACGCTGGGCGCCGTCCTGGCAAGCCTCGCGGCGTTGGCCTGCCGACCCGCGGCGCCCAGCGGTCTCACCCTGCTCTTCTTCAACCGATCCCCGGCCGCCTCCCTCGGCGGCCGCTCCTGGGCGCCGGACCCCGATCACAACCGGATCATCGGGTTCGACACGCGCCTCCGCCCGGTCGCGAGCCTGACCGGTCCTCACCTCGCCCTGCCGATGGCGGTCGCCGCGTTGGGCGACCACCTGCTCGTGAGCGAGCAGACCGGCGAAGGCGTGGTCCTCGACACGGCGGGCGCCGTGGTGCGCGAATGGCAGAGCCCATTCCCCGTGGCGCTGTACGCGACCGCGGGCGATCGGGTGATCGCCGCGCGCTCGCCCTACCGCGTGCCGCAGCTCGTCGCCGAGCCCTCGTCCGCACCACTGCTCCGCGTGCTCGACACGCTGGGACGCCCGCTCGAGGGCCTCGCGACGATCCACGTCCCGCCAACGCCGTTTCTCACCCAGATCACCAACGCCGGCGCGGTGACCGCGGATCATGAGGGCGGCGCGATCTATTACGCACCGCTCGCCCGCGACGAGATCGTGAAATACGACCCGAGCGGCGCGCGACGCTGGCGTACGACGCGCGGCATCTACGCGCACGAGAGCGACCCCGTGTTTCTCCCCGCAAGCGGACGCGACCTGCAGGTGGCCGCAGCGCTCGTGAACATCGCGCTCGTCCTGGGACCGGACGGACGGCTCTACGTGCTCGGCGCCGACGACTCCGCCGCGACGGCGCCGCGCGTCGACGTGCTCGACACGGCAACCGGCGCGATACTCACGACTCGCAAGCTCGGCCCGGATGAAACGGCCGTGGCGGTGGACGGGCGGGGCCGGCTGGTCACCTTCGATGCCACGACGCTCGTCGCCGGGGGTGCGGGAACGGGTGAGCGCGAGCCGTTCGCGCCGCCGTTCGCCCTGCCCGATTCGAACGGCGACACCGTCACCCTCGCCCGCTTTGCGGGCCGGGTCACGCTGGTCAATTTCTGGGCCTCCTGGTGCGACCCGTGCCGGGAGGAATTCCCGCACATGAGCGCGCTGTACCGAACGCTCGACCCTCGCGACTTCGCGATCGTCGCGATCTCGGACGACGTCGACCGCGGCAAGATGCTCGCCTTCGTGCGAGAGTTCCGGCCGCCGTTTCCGATTCTGGTCGGTGGCGGCGGGATGAAGCAGATCTACCGGTACCGCGGCCTTCCCTATTCGCTGCTGCTGGACCGGCGCGGTCGCGTCATCCAACGGATCTTCGGCTTCGGCGGCGCCGAGGAATTCCAGCGTCTATCGGCGACTATTGCTAAGGAGATTGCCGGCCGATAGGCTTGTCCCCGTGCACGAGCCGGAGCTGCCCCTCTCTCGTTTTCCGTGTCCGGTCATCGTCGACACCGATCCGGGGATCGACGACATGCTCGCCCTGCTCCTGGCCATCCGGTCCCCCGAGCTGGACGTGCGGGGCATCGCGATTTCCTACGGCAACACCATCGTGGAGCACGCGCACCGCAACTGTGTCGAGATCCTGCGGCGCGGCGGCCGACGGCTGTCGCTCAGCGTGAGCGCGCGCCGGCCCCTCAAGCGCGCGCTCGCGGTGGCGCGCGAGACGCACGGGGAATCGGGACTGGGGGACGCGACGCTCCCGCCCCCCGGCGTCATCCTCGACTTCGTGAAGCCGCTCGACCGGCTGCTCGCCGAGCAGGACGAGCCGGTCACGCTCGTAACGCTGGGTCCCGTGACGGGGCTCGCGCTCGCGTTGCGCCGCGAGCCACGGCTCGTCCGCACCAAGGTGGCGCGGCACATCGCGATGATCGGCAACCTGCGGGCCGCGGGCAACACGACGAAATACTCGGAATTCAACGCTTGGTGCGATCCCGAGGCGCTCGCGGAAGTCCTGCGCGCCGAGCTGCCGACGGAGCTGGTCGGCCTCGACGTCACGCGCAAACTGGTATTGAGCGGCGCCGCCATCGAGCGCTTGGGCCGCGCCGACGACGAGATGGCGCGCTGGCTGCACGCGGCGCTCCGGTTCTACCTCGCGTTTCACCGGGAGCACGACAAGCTGGACGGCTGCGTGATCAACGACGTCCTGCCCATCGCGGAGCTGATCGCACCCGGAACGCTCACCTTCGAGCCGATGCAGCTCACGGTCGACCTCGAGGACGGGGAGACGCGCGGCCGCACCGGCATTGCCCCCGCAGGAGCGCCGGCGCGCATGGCGACCGCCGTGCGGCATGAAGTCGCGCACCGCCTGCTGGTGGATCGCGTGCTGCCGGCTGTGGCGCTCGCGGGTGCCGCACGGTGACTGCGGCCGCCGGCGCGATGCCCGGCAAGGTCGCCGTGATCGGCGCCGGAGCGATCGGTGGTGGCTGGGCGGCGCTGTGCGCGTCCGCCGGCTGGCCCGTGAGCGTCTACGACACCAACGCGCGGGCCATCGAGCATTCGACGGAAGACATCCCGCGACGGGCTCAAGCGCTCATCGCCTTGGGTCGAGCGTCCGCCGGGATCGTCGAGCGCGGGCTATTCGAGCTGCAGCATGCGAAGAGCCTACTGCAGGCGGTGCGCGAAGCCGACTGGGTCATCGAGGCGATCCACGAGGATCTCGGCGCGAAACAGCGGCTGCTCGAGTCGATCGAGCAGGTGGCCGGTCCCGACGCGATCGTCACCAGCTCATCGAGTGGGTTCGCGCCCGGCGACCTGTTCGGCCGGCTGATGCAGGGCAGCCGTTGTCTGGTGGCTCACCCCCTCAACCCGCCCGAGCTGTTGCCGCTCGTCGAGCTGGTACCCAGCGAGGAAACGGCGCCGGAGACGATCGAACGCGCCAAAGGATTCCTGCGCGCGCTGGGCCGCATGCCGATCGTGTTGCACAAGGCAGTGCCGGGGTATGTCGTCGGGCGCATCGCGGCGGCGGTATGGCGGGAGTGTATCGACCTCGTGCTGAACGATGTGATCGATGTCGCCGACCTGGATCGGGCCGTGTCGCTCGGCCCAGCGCTCGGCTGGGCGGCCGCCGGACCGCACCTCACCTACCACCTCGGGGCCGGTGAGGGCGGGGTCCACATGTTCCTCCAGCACCTGCTCACCAGCTTCGAGGCGTGGTGGAGCCACCTCGCGTCCTGGGACAAGCTCGACCCCGACCAACAGCGCGCGTTGATCGCCGCGATCGAGAAGGAGTATTCGGGGAAGATCGAGATGTTGCGGGGGGCACGCGACAAAAGGCTGGGGGCGATTTTGAAAGCGTTAGAACAGGCGAGAATGACGTAGCCGACCTTCACGACGTAAGGCAAAATCGTAGGGGGCAAAGACGTAAGGATGCGGCGTACGCCCTTCTCCGTACGGATTTGCCCCCTACGCTGTTCTCACTACGCTTTTCAATCAGCGCGTCTTCAAGAATGCGTGCTCAAGACTGAGATACAGAAACACTCCATCACTCCCGCGACTCGGCCCCACCCCGATCGGGAAGGCGATCCCCGGCACGATTTGAAGCCCACTCGCGAAGTTGTGCGCCCACCGCACGCCGGGACTGATGAGTAGCTCTTGCTCGTGGCTCGTGACACCGGAACCGACTACCGTCTCGGCCTGCGCCCAGGCCACCTCGAGCATGACATGGAACGTCCGGCGCGGGCGCCAGATCGCGCTCGCCCCGAGGTTGTACGCGGTGGTCGTGGCGCGATCGCTCGTGCCGTTGCCGGCGGAAGGCGTCACCGTGGCGCCCGCGTTCCAGTGGGTGACGAGCCGGGGCGCGACCTCGACGCTCACAGGCAAGTTGACCTGCAGTCCGGCGCCGCCCGCGCCGACGCCCGCCGCCGCCGAGCCCGTCGGTGCCAGGACGCTGAGGCGGGGCGAGACGGACACACGGGATTCCGTTCCAGCGAGCTGGTAGCGGTAGTTCAGCGCCAGGTCGCCGATGCGGGTCCTGCCGCTTCCCTCCAAAGGAACCGTGAAGCTCAACTGGCTCCGCTGTCCGAAGAGGGGCCATTCCTGGGTGAACGTATAGAGCCAGGAATGCGCGTCGCGGGACCACATGAACGCGCTGATGTGCTGCACGACGCCGCGTTCCTGGTTGTAGGCCTCCTCGATGAGGAAACTGTTGTCAGCGATCTCGGCGGGGGGCGCGCTCTGCTGAGCGCGTGCAGCCTGAGCGAGTGCACAGCCGCCGAGCACGAGCGCCCCCAGCACGCGTGTCGCGCGAGTGGTCATTGCGCCACCAGGAGCCCGGTCCCGTACATCACCAGCAGGCCCACGACGACGCCGGTAGCGGTCAGTGGCGTCCACACGCGGCCGGCGGTCTCCTGCTGCACGACGCGGAACAGCACGCCGACGACCTGGAGAATCGCCCCGGCGCCCGCGCCGAGCGCGGCGGTGGCCAGGAGGGGCGAATAGGCCAGCCCGCCGAGCCAGGCGCCGAGGATGGTCGGCCCGCCAGCGAGCACGCCGGCGAGCACGAGGGTGCGCAACCGCGGAGACTCGTGCGCCAGCGGCGCCACGATGCCGAGCCCTTCAGTCGTGTTGTGCACCATGAAGCCCGCGATGAGGTAGGCGCCGAGCGTCACCGACCCCTGCGCGTACGCCGCGCCGATCGCCAACCCCTCTCCGAGATTGTGCAACCCGATTCCCAAGGCGATTAAGAAGGCGAGACGCACTCGGTCCACGGGTTCCCCCGCTCCGGCACCCCGCCCGGCACCACCCGCCGCCTGCAATAGCGCCCAGGTCCCGAGGGTGGCCAGCGCCACGACACCGATGCCCTGGAATGCGCCCGCCACCCGGTCCGCGCTTTCGAGCGCCTCGTGCAGCGTCTCGGCCGCGAGGAAGACCAGCAAGCCGGCGGTCAGCGCGAGGGCAAAGTGAATCCAGTGCCGCCCGAGGCGGCGAAGGAATGGCAGCCAGAGAAGCCCGATCGCCACCGGGAGAACTCCTACGTACAGGCCGACCAGGGTGAAACTCAGGAAGTACGCCAGGCCGGGAACGGGCGTTTCCGTGGCGACCGCGATTTCGTGGTCGAAGGTGATGCCGCTGGCGCTAACCAGCCGCAGGTGATGCGGCTCACCGTTCACCCAGGGATAGGGAATGTCGATCGTCGCCCGCCCCAGCCGCGCGACCGTTCGGGCCGGGGTGATCGTGTGCGCCCAAAACGCATCGTCCACCATCACCTGGGCGATGGTCACCGGATCGGGGCCGCCATTCACCACGTCCATGACGATGTGGCCAGGGGTCAGCCGCACCCGATCCACCGTCAGCTCCTCGACGGGCGGGAAGCCGCGCGCCAGCGATTTGAGAGTCCCGCCCTTGGTGACGAGCAACGCCAGCGCGCCAAGCAGCGCCAACGGTAATGCGAACCAGCCCAGCGCCCGCGCTGACCCTTTCATGCGATCCTCGGCCCGTCTTGCACGTCGAAGAAGCCCATCCACCCCAGCTCCGCGAACTCCGATTGGTGCGCGTGGAACATGAAGCGGCCGAGCCGATCGTAACGGAATTCCAGTATGTGCCGCTCGCCCTGCCCCATGCTGACCGTATCGGTGAAATCGTGCGGCGTGAGCGAGGTGCCCGTCCGGTACAGGTGGAAGAAGTTCGCATGGATGTGCAGCGAGTTGAGCAGGTCGAACTCGAGCACGTTCACGAGGTAGATCCGGTTCAGCTCGCCCTTGCGCAACACGATGGGATTCGCCTGATAGGCGAACGGCACGGTGTTGACGGCGTAGACCTCGTTCTCGCTATCGAAATTGACGTCGAACCCGTTCATCACCATCACCATTTCGTGCGCTGGCGGACGCGGGGTCTTGGGGTCGATGAGGAACGCGCCGTACAGCCCCTTCGCGATGTGACGTTTGAGGGGCATCGTATGACAATGGTACAGCTGCAGCCCGAACGGATCCGCCTCGAACTCGTAGACGTAGCTGCCGCCCGGCGGAACCTGCTCGAACACACCGTCCATGTTCGAGGCATGGAAGCCATGGAAGTGCATGGTGTGCTCGTGTGCGCCCGCGTTATGGAAGTGGACCCGCACGAGATCCCCGGCCGTCGCCCGCAGGGTCGGCCCGGGGACCTGGCCGTTGTAGGTCCAGGCCTGGTAGAACAGCCCGGGCATCACCTCGATCTCGCGGTCCATCGCGGTGATATGGTATTCGCGCACCGTCTGGCCTGTGGGGCGCCGGCTCACCGTCCCGTAGTCGAACGCCGTGAGAAACTTCACCGGGTCGATCCCCGCGCCCGCCGGCAGGCCACCGGTCATCACCCCATGGGGGTCGGGGTGGGCGCCCAGCGTCGAGGCCCTGGCGCCCGCGGCAACGGACGCCATACCCGCCGCTCCGAGTAGTCCGCGCTTGATCGCTTCGCGGCGTGACAGTTTGGTCATGCGGTTACTCCCCGGCACCACAGCACCTGCGCCAGTTCGCGCCCGACGATACGGGCCGTGCCGGACGCGTTGAGGTAGACGGTGGTTGGGCCGTTGAAAGGTTGGCGGTCGGTTACGGTCACCCGCACGCCGGGCACAAGGCCCTGCTCGGCGAAATAGCGTAAGCGCGCGGGTTCCTGCGTCCCCACTTGCCGCAGCTCGAGCTCGGTGCCGACCTCGGCGTCGGCGAGGGAAGACAGCTCGGTTTCCTCGATGTCGCCCGTTGCGGTGGGGATCGGATCGCCGTGCGGATCGTAGCGTGGGTCGCCGAGGGTCGCGGCCATGCGCTCGATGAGATCGTCGGACACGGCGTGCTCGAGCCGTTCCGCCTCGTTGTGGACGTTGTCCCAGTCGTAGCCGAGATTGCGCGTGAGGTAAAGCTCGAGCACGCGGTGGCGCCGGATCATTCGCAGCGCCGCGCGACGCCCCTGGCTGGTCAGCT
>JBOHST010000213.1:0-5122 GCA_050733375.1 Gemmatimonadales bacterium | reverse complement strand
TCGCTTTTGCTGAGTAGTTCGAGAAAAACGCCCGTCCGTGCCACGAGCGCCTCGCCGGGACCTCCCAGCGTCCGTCGCGCAACGCGCCTGTCGTTTGGATCGTGTTGTCGAACACCACGGTGTCCGGTCCGACGGCGCCCTCGTCCACCAACTGCTGGAATTCTTCCCGACTCGCGCCCTCTATCGCTCCGCCCGAAGCCCGAAACCATACGGATCCATGGTCCGCGAACCTGACCTCGAGCTGTCGCTCCACCTCGCCAATAAACCTCACGAGCGCGTCGATCGAGCATCCGGAGGCACCAGCAGCGGCCTCGTCAACGGCCACGAAGAGAAACTGGTTGAAGCGCCATTGACGAGCGGTGGCCAGCGGCACGCGATGGGCAGCCCAGCCAGCTAGGAATTCCTCGGTCGCTGCCAGCAACCGGACAGCCTCTTGATCGGTCAAGCGGCGCGATGCGGCGAAGGTCCACAGCCGCGCGCGGTCCGGAAGTTCTTCGAATGGTACCAGCGGCATGTTTCATGTCCTCATGATAGGACGACGCCCGCCCAAACGACCAGCGCCGGGCTCGCCCAGGTGAGCGAGCTCCGGCGCTGGCAGATCGACGTGCTGGGCGACGCGCTGCTCCCGGCGCTCGGCTAGAACCCCATCATCGCCCGGATCTTCGGCTCGATCCGCTCCGGCGACCAGTAGGGCTCCCACACGATCTCGACGTTCACGTCCTTCACGCCGTCGAAGGCGCGCAGGGTCTTGTACACGTCGTTCGTGATCATCGGCCCCGCGGGGCATCCCGGTGACGTGAGCGTCATCCGGACGAGGACCTTGCCGTCGTCGAGCTCCACATCGTAGACCAGGCCCAGGTCGACAATGTTCATGTCGAGCTCCGGGTCTTTCACGCTGCGCAGGGCCGCGCGCAGCTGTTCTTCCGTCAGCGTCGTCGTGGTCAGGTCACCCCCTGAAGCGAACCTAGCGGCCGGGCGGTCGGGCCGTCAACCGCGTGTCGCCGGAATCTTGCGCACCACGCACTTGCGCCGCGCCGTGATCCAGGCGTACACACACCGCAGCAGACGATCATCATGCGCGCCGTGCTCACGGTGCGCGCTGCGATGTCCAGAGCATTATATACTACTGGGGCCGATTGAATTCCTGTCCATCATGGAACCTGAGACATGCAGACTATCCCTCCAGACCTCAAGACGCGCGTCCTCGAAGCCCTCGCCCCTATCGCCGCCGACAAGGTGAAAGACCTGACGGTCGACGACGCCGGCGCCGTGACGTTCGGCTTTCTGTTGCGCCGCGAGGACCCCGGCACCCTGGTGCGCGACGCCCGCAAGGCCGCCCAGGCCGTCCCGGGCGTCACGACGGTGAAGATCAATGTTCAGGATGCCGGTGCCCCCGGTTCGCACCACAACCATGACCACGCGCCAAGCGGGTCCCAGCCTTCCGTCGGTCCTGAAAAGCTGCCAGGAATCAAGCACGTCATCGCGGTGGCCAGCGGCAAGGGCGGCGTGGGCAAATCCACCGTCAGCGTCAATCTCGCGCTCGCGCTCCAGCAAGTCGGCGGTCGCGTCGGGCTCCTTGACGCGGACATCCTGGGCCCGAGCATCCCCGTGATGCTGGGACTTTCCACCGGCCAGCAGCCCAAGACAACCGAAGACCAAAAGATCGTCCCCGCGGAACGGTACGGCCTGAAGGTGATATCGATGGGCATGCTCACCGGGGACGACAAACCGGCCATCTTGCGCGGACCGATGGTGGGCAAGTACCTGAACATGTTCATCGGCTCCGTGCAGTGGGGACACCTGGACTATTTGATTCTCGACTTCCCGCCCGGGACCGGCGACACGCAACTTACGTTGGCCCAGAGCGTTCCTCTGTCCGGCGCGGTCATCGTGACGACGCCGCAGGATGTGAGCCTCAAGATCGCTCGCCGCGGGCTGCGGGCGTTCGAGACTCTGAAGGTCACCATCCTCGGCGTCATCGAGAACATGAGCACCTTCACGTGCCCTCATTGTGGAGAGGACACGGACATCTTCCGCCGTGGCGGCGGCGAGCAGATGAGTCGGGAGCTCGGCATCCGATTCCTGGGTGCCATTCCGCTCGACGCCGACATCGTCACTGGTGGGGACGAGGGGCGTCCGATCGTGGCCGACAAGCCGAACTCCGTCGCAGCCCAGGCCTATGTCGTGATCGCGACGGCGCTTGCCGGTCGACTCCAGGCGCTCCCAACGACGGCGCTTCGAGCATTCGCCTGGACCTGGGAAACGAACGAGGGTGAGCCGGCCTGGGTGGAGAGCGCGGTCCAGCCGATGGGCTCTCCAGCCACCCCCGTCGGTTTCCGCCGGCGAGATGCGCGCACGTTGTCTGTGCTCTGGGAGGACGGGCGCCGTGACGACTTCGACGTCCGGGACCTTCGACTGGCATGCCCGTGCGCTCTCTGCGTCGAGGAAATGAGCGGACGGTCGCTCCTCGATCCAAAGAGCGTGCTGCCGGACGTGGCCCCACACACGATCTCCAGCGCAGGCAATTACGCCATCATATTCCGCTGGAACGACGGCCACAGTACCGGGATCTACTCGTTCAAGCACCTGCGGGCCCTCGCTGAGCGCTTCGCGGCCAAGGTCGCGGAAGATGGCTGATGTCTGTCGACGCGACGATCACGATCCGCGCCGAGACCTCCGTCGCCGATCCCGACACGAAATACGAATGGGCTTCATGTCCGGCAGCAAGCAGTCGATCGCGGATGCCGTAAGCGATCTTCCTCCAGGTGGTGAGCACCAGGATCTGGCCCGGCTCCGTTTGGTGCAACTCAATCCGGTGCCGAATGAAGTTGGCCAACCCCTCAGCTTCATCTTCGATGGATCTGAATTCTCCAGCAGCTCCCCGACTTCCAGCTTCAGCCGGTCCAGGACGCTCACGGGTCCAGCGGGAAGATGCCGAGGCCTCGGAGCTCGTCCAGGAAGGCGCGGGGGTCGAGCGGCAGCACCCAGCGGTAGAGATAGCGTGGCCCGCGCCCGGGCAGCTCCGAGACGTAGGGCAGGTAGTGGCTATTTCCGCAGGGCAGCGCGTTCCCGTGGGGGCCGCGCTGGCGCTCGCCATCCCGGGGACCGCCGACGAACTCCACCACCAGCTCATCGGGCCAGCCATGGACGTTGCTCATCGGTCCAGCGCCTCGGCGCGGAGCACGACCAACCGGGTTGCGAACGCGGCGCAGGGCACTGAGCGCCCGATCTACCTTCTGCTAAGATGGGCCAGATTCACCAGACGCGGCTGCCGGCCCAGGGTCCGGTGGACACCGGGGAGAGCGCGTGAAACTGAGGTTGAGCTTCTGCGCCGCGACGGTGCGGTTGTGGTTCACGCCGTCCCCCGCTGGCGCTTCAGCTGACACACCAGCCTTAGGCGGTGACGAAGCGCGATGCCGCGGGCCAGTTGCGTAGGCGGGGGTGGCCTCTCCGCTCTCCGGGTTACGTCCTCACTAAGACAGTCAACGAAAAGGACAAGCTGAAGCTCCGCCCTGGCTCGGTCTCGACCCCCGGTCCCAACAGCCCTAGCACCAGACGCCCGGAATCCTCCGCCCGCACGAGGCGCAGCGCCCGTCCGCGGCGACGCGCTGCTGCCGGATGACGTAGCCGTAGCGCTCGATCAGCAAGTCGCCACAGTCGGGGCAGTAGGTGTGCTCCCAGCGGCCCACCCGACCGGGAAGGTTGCCGGCGTAGATGAACTTGAGCCCCGCGCGCGCTCCGATCTCGCACGCGCGCAGCAGCGTTTCCGGGCCCGTGTCGTCAGGGTCGGTCATCTTGTAGTCCTTGTGGAACGCCGTCACATGCCACGGGATCTCGGGAGACACAGAGGCAATGTACTCGGCCGCCCGGGTCAGCTGGTCGTCGTCGTCGTTGAACCCGGGGACCACCAGGGTGACGAGCTCGAGCCAGAAGCCGCGCTCGTAGACCATGCGGATCGCGTCCAGCACGTGCTGCAACACGCCGCCCAGCTCCCGATAGCGCCGGTCGTCCATCGCCTTGAAATCGATCTTGTAGCAGTCGGTCCAGGGCCGGATGTAGTCGAGCACCTCGGGCGTGGAGTTGCCGTTCGAGATGAACGCGGTCTTCAGGCCCGCCGCCCGCGCCGCCTTGAACACGTCTACCGCCCACTCCGCCGTGATCAGCGGCTCGTTGTAGGAGGAGCCGACCATCCGCGCGCCCTGGCGGCGCGCCAGCCGGACCAGGTCGTCGGGGGTCACGTCAGTCGGGGTGACGCCCGCCGTCTGGTCGCGCAGCGCTTGCGACGTGAGCCAGTTCTGGCAGTAGCCGCAGTGGAAGTCGCAGCCCAGCATGCCGAAGGTGAGCGTGTCGCTCCCAGGCAGGCAATGGAAGAACGGCTTCTTTTCGGTCGGGTCGCATTGCAGCGCGGCCACGTAGCCCGCGGGGACGTAGAGCGTGCCGTCGCGGTTGAAACGAACCTTGCAGATGCCGCGGCGGCCGGGCTTCACGAGACAGCGGTGTCCACACGCGAAGCAGCGCACCGCACCGTCGGTCAGCGTCTCGATCAACACGCCCTCGTGCACCCGGGCGTCGAGCTGTTGAGCGAGACTCGCCGCGCCGCCGTCGGGGGCGGTGTGAGTCAGAAACGAGACGATCGCGCGACTGGCCATTCTGGCTCCGAAGGGAATATACCTCGGGGACGGGGACAGAACGGGGCGGGACGGGGAACGGGGCGTGCGAGCCGGAGTGCCCGGTGACGGCGATCTTCCTGGAGGAGGAAGTGCCGCCGCAGTGGAAGTCGTTCAGCGCGAAGAATCGGGACGTGTTCGAGGGTGACAATCCGCCGGGAAAGCCGTCAGCGGAACGCGGCATGAAGTAAGAGGACTTCCAGCGGCAGGCCGACCCCCATGCGCAGCCCTGACGCTTGCCCGCCCCGGGGTCGGATTGGGATCCGCGCGAGTGCGCACAGGGGGGCAACATCGGACGGCGCGGCCCGCGCCGTCAACTTGACCGCTATTTCGGGCAGGAGTAAGCTTTCTTTGCGTATGCCCACCTACGAGTACCGTTGCACCCGGTGCCGGAAGCGCTTCAGCTACCAGCAATCGATCAGCGAGCACGGCAAGCGGCGCCCCGCCTGCCCGAA
>JBOHST010000212.1:0-5140 GCA_050733375.1 Gemmatimonadales bacterium | reverse complement strand
GATGAGGATCGACACGAACGACAGCAGCGCGACTCCGAGGAGCTTCGCCCCGAGCAGCGGGCCCAGCTCCTCGACCCCACGGAAGTATTTGAGGATTCGAAACAGCACGCCAAACACGCCCGCCCAGAACGCGCCGCCCACCACCACCAGGAGCACGAGCTTACCCCCGCCGCCGCGGATGCGTGACTCGCGCAGCCGCTGTTGGACGGTGCGCCACTTGGGCTGCAGGACGTGGGTGAGCGAGGGCTGGCTCACTTGCCCAGCACCTCGACGAGATCTCGAACGGCGTGGCCGCCGGTGAGCTTCAGGAACAGCTCTTCGAGGCTCGCGTCTCCTGCCGTGTGCTGGCGACGGATCTCGGCCATCGTCCCATGCGCGACGATCTGACCGTGCTGGAGGATGCCGATTTGATCGCACATCACTTCGGCCACCTCCAGCGTGTGCGTGCTCATCAGCACCGTCCCGCCCCGGTCGACGAACTGTCGAAAGATGTCCTTGAGCAAGCGCGCGCCCTTCGGATCGAGACCCACCATCGGCTCGTCCACCACGATGCACTCCGGTCGGTGGATCAGCGCGCTGGAAATGATGAGCTTCTGGCGCATGCCGTGGCTGTAGGCCTCGATCAGCTCGTCCTTCCAGCTCGACAGCTCGAAGACATCCAACAGCTCGGCGGTGCGCCGCTCCACCGCGTCGCCTTCTTGACCGTACAGCCCCGCGACAAACCGCAGGAACTCCGCACCGGTGAGTTTGTCGTACACGAAGGGGCGGTCGGGGATGAAACCAAGCCGCATCTTGGCGCCAATCGGATTTTGCTGCACGTCGTCGCCGCCGATGAACACGCGGCCGTCGGTGGGTCGCAGGATCCCGGCGATCATCCGCAGCATCGTGGTCTTGCCGGCCCCATTGGGTCCAAGACAGCCATACAACACGCCGCGCGGGACGTGCAGCGAAATGTGATTCACCGCGACGAAGCTGCCGTAGTTCTTCGTGAGCCCTTCGAGTCGAATCATGACACCTCGAGGGTGAGGCTGCCCAGCAGCTTGACGAGCTCCAGCTGCCGGGCGAGCCCGCCGACTACGAACCGCAGGTGCGCGGCATCCGCAGGGAATTGATCGAACGTCGGATCCACGGCCACCCAATCATCGAGGTACACCTCCGCCCAGGCGTGGTAATAGAAGCGGCCCCGGAGGTACAGGAGGCCCGCCACCGGGCGGGTCGGGAGCCCGAGGGCGCGTGCCAGCGCGATGAACAGCACCGTGTGCTCGTTGCAGTCGCCGCGGCGGCGGCCCAGCACCTGCACCGCGCTCGGCGCCGCCGCCACGCCGTCTGCGATCTCGGTCGCCGTCCAGTGCGCCAGCCGCGCGGCGACCCGAGCCGGATTGCGATCGTTACCGGCAATGAGGCGCGCCTGCGCCTGGATACGCAGGTCCCCGCTCTCGATCAGCGGCTCGGGCAGGAGGAACTCCTGCAGCGACGGCCTGGCGGCGGGGAGGCGGTAGTGCGACACAAGGTGGGCACCCCGCTCCCGCTCCACGATCAGCGTGTCGCCGGCCAGGCGCTGGCGGCCGCCGGAGAGATCGAGCGCGTCGAACGCACCCCCGAGGCGGACCCGCATACGCTCAGGGGGCGTGGGGCCGGGCCGCAGGCCGGCGGCAATGGCGGTGGTGGCGATCACTTCCCCCGGCGGCGGCGCGGCGGTGGAGCGCAACAGGCGCAGCGTATCCCGGCGCCGGAAGTTCTCGTACGCCAGCTCGAAGGCCGTGCGCTCCATCGAAAAGCCGAGCGGCGCCGTGGCGCGGACGACGCGGCCTTGAGCGTCGATCCAGGTGGATTGCGCGCCCCCCCCGCCGCCTTCCGTTCCCGGCGCGTCCAGCCGAAACGCGCGCATGGTGTCGTACCGAACGGGGACCCAGGCCATCGTGGTCGAGTCGTAGTCGGCGCTGTCGGCCACCACGAGCGTGGACTCCGCGGTGACACGCGCGGCGACGTCGCGCTCGGAAAGGGTGAACGGGTCGAGCAGCCGCGCGGTCACGTCACGCCCGAGGCGGAGCTCGCCGCCGAACGCCAGGCGCAACGGGAGGAGCGAGGGGAGCACGAGGGGGCGGGAGAGCGGGACCGTGCTGGTCTGGGAGTCGCCGCCGGCCGTGATCGTGAGGTGGAGGACGGTGTCGGCCGAGACCGTCGCGGAGAGCACGAACTGCCCATCGGTGCCATCGAGCTCCGCGGTCACCCCGCGGAGGTGCAGGGCACGGTCGAGCGTCGCCACGCTACGACCTTCGGTACGGTGCAGGCGTCCGAGCGCCGGCACGTCGATCACGAGCACGTCGACCACCCGGATCGTGTCGGCCAGCGTGTCGACCGTGGTCGAGCTATAGCCCAGCTGGCGGGCGCCGACGGAGAGGCGGTAGAACAGCGCACCCGGGGACACCGCGAGCGCGGCCTCGGCGAGTCGCGCGCCGGTGGACTGGAGGTACTCGCGCTTCACCAGCCACCCGAGCGACAGCGCCCAGGCGGCGAGGATCGCGGCAACCCAATGGCGACGCGTCAGGAGAGCCTCGCGCCCATGCGTCGCAGCACGCCTTCAAACACATCACGCTGGTCCTCGGTTTCCACGACGATGGCGACATCGGCGGGGGCGTCCACCCCGGCCGGCTGCTCCTGGAGCACCGAGATGAGGATCTCAGCGGCCTCCTCGAGGGTGAGGTTGCCGGCACCCAGTCCGAGCGGCGGGACTGTAAGGCGAGCGAACCCCCATTCCCGCGCCCGCTCCAGCACGGAACGCCAGGCGCGGGCCACGCCGCGCCGCGAAATCGGCTCGTCGCGGCTCTGAATGACCGCGTGAATGACGAATTCGGCCGGAAGGTCACCCCCGGCGGCGGTGACCACCGCGGCGCCGACGACGAGCTCGTTGTGCAATTGTAATTGTCGCTGGAACTCAGCCCCGCCGAGCTGCTCGAGACGGCGCAGCGCCGGCGTAGTCGGCTCGAGCTGTGCCGTAGCGGGACGGACGATGGCGTCGGAGGGGAGGAACCCGAGATCGTCCACGACCACGCGGGTCACCGCGCGGCGACCTCCCGGGAGCGGCGGTACATGCTGGTGGCGTCCTCGGGGCGGCGCATCCGGTCGAGCACGATGCCCTGACCGTACAGCGCCTTCGCGTGCTGGGGATCGATCTCGGCGGCGCGCTGGTACGCGGCCAGCGCGCCGTCCAGATCGTCCACGTGGTTCAGCGCTTCGCCGAGGTAGAACCACGCCGTCGGACTCCAGCTCTCGGCTTCCACGACGCGACGCAGGTGGGGTACCGCTTCAGCCCACAGTCCCTTGCGCAGGAACACGATGCCCAGCGCCGTACGCACGGTGATGTTGGCGGGTTCCAGCAGGAGCGCTTGCTCGAGGTCGGCGCGGGCGGCGGCGTACTGGCCCGACGCGCCGAGTTGCGAGGCGCGATCGAGCAGCAGGGAGATGTTCGCGGGTTGATCGGCGAGTACCGCGTCGAACGCCGCGAGCGCACGTTCGGCCTCCGAGCTGTCGGGCTGCGGCTTGGCGCCGTTGTCGTGCTTCTGTTTCCCGTTCTTCGCGATCTTCCCGTTCCCGTTGCCATTGCGGTGTGGCACGGTGTGCACCGGCCGCGCGGCCTCCGGCGACGGAGCGTCGAGCATCGCGTGCTCCGTCAACTGTCTGGCCTCTTCCTGGAGCTCCGCAGCGACGCGCGCCCGCTCCCGGGATGGTTCGTGTTGTCGCTGATCGTGAATCACCCTGCTACCTCGCTCGCGAGCCACGTCAAATACCGCTCGAGTCCGTTCGTTACCGGCAGCGCCAGGAGCTCGGGAACCTGGTACGGGTGGCGTCGCTCGATCGTCGCGCGCAGCGCGTCCCATTTTGCGGCGTCGGTCTTGAGCAGCACCACCACTTCCGTCTCCTCGGTCGTCTTCCCCTCCCAACGGTAGATCGAGCGCGCACCGGAAAACAGCGTACCGCACGCGATCAGCCGATCGTTCAGCAACCCGGTGACGAGCGCGCGCGCATCGGCCTCGTTGCCGAGCGTGGTGATCACCACCAGCGCCTGTCGAGCCATGTGAGGGGGAGCTAACGTACCGTCCGAAATGGGGTTGAGCAAGGGTGTGGCCGGCGCGCCACGGGGGATGGGAAGGTCGCCGGATGTCGCCTTCGGCCCTAGCTTAAGCCCGATGCGGGTTTTTCCATAGCTGGTCCTCCCGCGACACCGCGGACGCCTTCCACGCCGACGGCTTGACCAAGGAGATCATCATCCGCCTCGCTCAGGTGCAGCGGCTGGAGGTGAAGTCGCGCTTCGAAATACAGCGCTTCCGGGGCCGGGCTACGCTGCGGGATCCCCTGGTCCTCGGCCGCTCGCTCAACGCCGCGTACCTCGTGACGGGCAGTGTGCGGCGCGCGGGGAACCAAGTACGGCTGCGCGTGTCACTGGTGCGGGCGGCGACGCGCGCGCACGTCTGGGGCGACGTCTTCGACCGGACGAACAGCAACCTGCTGACGGTCGAGTCTGACATCCCCGTGCGGTAGCGACGGCGATCACGGGGCGGTTGCTGTCGGATGAGCGCGCACGCCTATCCCGGCCGTCGGATTGACGAGTGGATCGAGGAGTCGCGTCGCGCGTGGGAACTGGATACGCTGTCCTCGCTGACGGGTATTTTGTATGTCGACGCGCTGATGTACGGGGGCCGACTCGACAGCGCGGCGGCGCTGTTAACTCGACTCCGTGCGTTCTTGCCGCCAGCGAATGGCTGCGTGGAGCCTACGAGGAGCGGACGCTCTGGGTGATGAACTGGGTGCGCCTGGACCCCGAGCTCGCCGCGCTGCGCGCTGATCCGCGTTCCGCGGCGCTCGACCGGCAGCTGCGATACTGATGGCGCGCCGGACGGGCTCGCTGAGGGGCTGATCACGCCCGCGCCCTGGCCGTGACTCAACGTCTCGGGAGGATTGACCGCCAAGCCGCCTCCCAAGTAGCCTCCAAGGTTATGTCCAGCGACTCGCTCATCGTCCGCGGCGCCCGCGAACACAACCTCAAAGACATCACCGTCGAGATTCCCCGCAACACCCTCACGGTGTTCACCGGGCTTTCGGGCTCGGGGAAATCGTCCCTCGCCTTCGACACGATTTACGC
>JBOHST010000211.1:0-4616 GCA_050733375.1 Gemmatimonadales bacterium | reverse complement strand
GTCTTCATCACCTGCTTCGTGTTCTGGGTGGGCATCGCCCACTCGGGCACGTTGATCTCGGCGATTCTCTATCTGTTCCGGTCGGGGTGGCGTACCGCGGTGTACCGCACCGCCGAGGCGATGACGGTGTTTGCCGTGATGACCGCGGGCCTGTTCCCCCTGATCCACATCGGGCGTCAGTGGTATTTCTATTGGCTGATCCCGTATCCGAACGAACGCGGGTTGTGGCCCAACTTCAAGTCGCCGCTCATCTGGGACGAGTTCGCGATCGGGACGTACTTCACTGTCTCGACCGTGTTCCTGATCATGGGGCTGATCCCCGACATCGCCGCGGTGCGCGATGTGGCGACCGGCTGGCGCCGCAAGCTGTATGCCCTCACGGCACTGGGCTGGCGCGGCACCAACGAGCAGTGGCGCCACTACACGCGAGGCTATCTCTACCTCGCCGCGCTCGCGACGCCGCTGGTCCTGTCGGTGCACAGCGTCGTCTCCTGGGACTTCGCCATGGCGATCGTCCCCGGGTGGCATGCGACGATCTTCGCGCCCTATTTCGTCGCCGGCGCGATTTACTCGGGCGTCGCCTTGGTGATCACCCTGCTCGTGCCCATTCGGCGGCTGTACCATCTCGAAGACCTGATTACGGTCCACCACTTCGAGAACCTGGCGAAGCTGTGCCTGCTCACGGGATTGATCGTCGGGTTCGCCTACTGCACGGAGTACTTCATCGCCTGGTTCGGCGGCAACCCGAACGAGCGAGCCGCGTTCTGGCTCCGGGCGTTCGGTCCCTTCTGGTGGGCCGGCTGGACGATGATCATCTGCAACGGCTTCCTGCCGCTGCTGCTGTGGTTCAAGAAGATCCGTACCAACATCACGTCGCTGTTCGTGATTTCGATCTTCGTCAACATCGGGATGTGGTTCGAGCGCTATGTGATTATCGTGGTCTCGCTCGCGGTCGAGCCGTACTCGCAGTGGTCCAACGCCCCCTACAACCCCACCTGGGCCGACTGGGGCATCATGGCGGGGAGCTTCGGCTGGTTCTTCATGTGGTTCCTGCTGTTCGTGAAGAACTTCCCGGCGGTCTCGATCTCCGAGGTCAAGGAAGTGCTGGCCCCGCCCAAGCTGGCCAAAGAGAGGGTCCGCTGATGCTCCCCAAGGTGCTCACGGCGCTGTTCCATCCGCCAATGACGCCGGGCGTGCTCGCCGTGTTCGGACATCTTGACGCCACGGTGGACGCGATCGGCCAGCTCAAGACCGGCCGGTACGAGGATCTCACGGTGTACTCGCCCATCCCCCGGCACGAGATCGAAGGCGCGCTCGACCAGCCGGTGAGTCCGGTGCGCATGTGGACCCTCATCGGCGGGATGACGGGGTGCGGCATCGGGGCGTGGCTCACGCTGTACATGTCGTACGACTGGCCGGTCGTCGTGGGCGGCAAGCCGGTCGGCTCGATCCTGCCCTACATCATCATCATGTTCGAGATGACCGTGCTGTTCGGCGCGCTCTCCACGATCCTGGGCATCATCTTCAACGCCCTGCATGCCCGGCGACGGCTCGGCGTGATCGCCTATGACCCGCGGTTCACCAACGACAAGTTCGGCATCTTCGTGCCGTGCGGCCCGGACCGGGCCGGCGCCGTGGAAGGGTTGCTCAAGGGTGCCGGGGCCGAGGAGGCGCGCCATGTGTCGTAGGCCTCTCGCCCTTGCCGCGGCGCTGATGCTGCTCGCCGCCTGCGACCCGGACTACGTGGTGCACCACGTGGGCTGGTTCTCCACCATGCGCCATCAGCGCAGTATCCGGCCGTACGGCATGCCGCGCCCGACCGTCCCGGGCACAGTACCGGTGACAGGCTCGGAGCCCGATTCGATCGGGCTGGCGGCAGCGGAGCGGGTGGCCAATCCTCGGACCCGCACCTCGGAGTCCATAAATCGCGGGAAATGGGTGTACGAGACGTTCTGCCTGGTGTGTCACGGCGAGACCGGCCGCGGCGACGGACCGATCTCCGCCATGGCTGGAGGCCCCTTCTTCGGCGTGCGGTCGCTGGTGAACGACACCATCGCCGGGCGGAGCGACGGGTATCACTTCGGGGTCGTGATCCACGCCCCCAGTATGGGACGCGGTCTGATGCCGATCTACGGCGATCAGATCCACGGCACCGATCGCTGGGACGTCGTGAACTACATGCGATTCCTGCAGCAGCAGGCCAGCGCCGGGGGAAGGCCGTGAGCACCGCGACCGTGAGCCGCGCCGATCTGGCGCAGAAGGCGCGTGCGTTTCCTGTCGGCTCGTTCCGAGCCGTGGGCCTCGGCGCGACCGCCGTCGGTCTGGTGCTGCTGCTCCTGAATCTCAAAGGGCACGCCGACCGCGTCTGGTCCGCGTATCACTTCAACCTGATCTTCTGGCTCGGCCTCGCCCAGGCTGGTGTGGTGATCGCCGCGACCCAAAAGCTGGCCAAGGGACACTGGTCCGGGCTCGTGATCCGGTTCGCCGAGGCGTCGGTGGCGTTCCTGCCGGTGGGCCTCGTGCTCTTCGTTGCGTCGGTCTTCGGGCGTGGACACATCTATTCGTGGATCGCGGAGCCGCGCACCGACCTCGGCTGGTGGCTCACCCCGACCTGGTTCTACCTGCGCAACGGAGCAGTGCTCGCATTGCTCGCGTGGCTGTCGTGGCGCTTTGTGCGCGAGGACATGGCCCCGGATGTGGCCGAGTTGGCCGGGGGGGCTCCGGTCGAGCCGACCGAGGTGGAACACGGACGCATCAACCGCGACGCCGCCCTGGTGGTTGTCGGATACGCCTTCGGCTACAGCTTGGTGGCGTTCGACCTCGTCATGTCGCTTGCCCACAAGTGGGTGAGCAACCTGTACGGCTGGTTCTACATCATGGGCAGCTTCCTCGCCGCCCTGATGTGGCTGGCGGTGCTGAGCATTCGGATGCGGACCCGCATGGGGTTGGATAGCCTGTACTCGTTGAAGCAGCAGCACGACCTCGCCAAGTTGTGTTTCGGCCTCACGGTGTTCTGGGCCTACCTGATGTTCTCCCAGTTCCTGGTGATCTGGTACGGCAACCTTCCGGAAGAAACGTATTTCATCTTCTACCGGTTGTGGGGCGCCTGGCGTCCGTTCGGCGTCGCCGTGTTCCTGATGGTGTTCCTGATCCCGTTCATCGGGCTGCTCGGGGAAAAACCCAAGAAGGCGCCAGCTTGGCTGCTCGCGATCGCGCTCGTGAGCCTGGCCGGCATCTGGGTCGAGCGCTATCTCGAGATCGTGCCGTCCATCAACCACGGCGCCGGTCCGGCACTCGGTCTGCCGGAGGTCGGCGCGCTCCTGTTCTTCGGCGGGCTGTACGCGCTCGCCGTGGCCTGGTTCGCGGGGCGGTACCCGATGCTCTCTCCCCGGCTCGCCGCCGACACGCTGGAACGCGAGCACGGCCACTAGCCTCACGGTGGCACCAAACGACGCGGTTCGGGTTAGAATTGCACGGATCCAGCCTTTGGAGATCGCACCATGTCACACCCTGACCAGCAACGGCAGGTCGGAACAGCGACGGTGCTGGCGCTCGGCGCCCTGGCGGCGCTCGGATGGGCATGCAGCGGGGAGCCGGCGGGGCAAGGCAATGGCTGCCAATCCACCGGCGCCGACGTGACCATCAATGCCCGGGACAACCTGACGTTCGATCCTCCCTCGCCCACCATTTCGCCGACCGAGAGAGTGTGTTGGCAGAACTTCGGAGCCGTTACGCATACGGTCACCTCCGATCCCTCCCTTCCCGCTCCCCCCGATACGACCTGGAACCTCAACGCGACGCTCACAACGAATACCGTCGTGAGCAAGTCCTTCGGCGCGATGGGGGATTATCCCTATCACTGCTCCTTTCACCCCGGCATGCAAGGCACCATCTTCGTGCGCTGACGAGTCGCACCAGGGCTCCCGGGGGCGTTTTCCGCCTCGGGAGCTTAGCTTGTGCCTCATGAGCGAACCCCAGTCGTCCCTCGAGTCCTTCCGGCATTTCCGGGAGAAGATGAATGCCGCCATCCTCGAGGCCGGGAACCTCAACATCAGCCGCTTCTTTGCCCTCGACACGCGCAGTTACGAGGCGGGGGCGTTGCCGGTGAAGACCAAAGAGCTGCTCGGGCTCGTGGCATCGATGGTGCTGCGCTGCGACGACTGCATTACCTACCACCTCATCCGCTGCCGCGAAGAGGGCGTCACCGACGCGGAGCTGCATGACGCGTTCGCGGTGGCGCTGGTCGTGGGCGGTTCGATCGTGATCCCGCATCTGCGCCGCGCCGTGGCCCGGCTCGAGGAGCTGCCGGCCTCATGAGCCTCTGGCGTGCGGCTGCCGAGCTCGCGCGCGCCGGGAATGGGGGTGCGCTGGCGACGGTCGCGCGCACGTCCGGGTCGACCCCGGTCCCGGCCGGGACCAAGTTGTTGATCGGGCCCGCGGGTCGGCTGGAGGGCACGGTCGGCGGTGGTTGCGTCGAGGCAGACGTCATCGCCTCGGCCGCGGATCTCCGGGACCGCGGCCCCCGCATCCTCACCCATCACCTGAACGCCGATCTCGCCGGCGATCTCGGGCTCTCGTGCGGCGGCACGGTCGAGATCGTGATCGAGCCGCTGGTG
>JBOHST010000210.1:0-7382 GCA_050733375.1 Gemmatimonadales bacterium | reverse complement strand
GCGCTTGAAGCTGGCGGCGCCTGGCCTTGGCAGAATTCCGTTTGTGCCCCAACGTACATGATGCTCGTTATGAATCCTGGTGCGCCCGCAGCGTGGGGCGCCGCAGCTTAAGCGCGGTCCGTTAGGCCGCAGACTGGAATCATCACTCCCACCTTTTGCCATTCGCCGTTTGGCAGTTTGCCTTTCTTGCCACTTGCCGCCTGGAATTGGCGCCGGGTTTGACAGGAAATCATGACATCCTTATAGATCACTCCATGACCCCAATCCTCGTGTTCACCTCAGCGACTGATGCTGGCGCCATCGCTACCCTCCTTCGCGCCTGCTGGGCCGCCACGTACGACTCGTTCCTGTCGGAAGACACGCTCGCCATGATTGCCCTCGAGTGGCATCATCCTGATGTCCTGCGTCGTCAAATTGCAAACCCCAAGGTCGTCTTTCTCCTGGCGCGCACAGAGTCAGGCACTCTAGTCGGGGCAGCGACCGCGAAGCAAGTCGCCGACGGAACCATTCTCTCAATCCAGCGGCTTTACGTTCACCCTAGCTATCAACGCCAGGGGATTGGATCCCAACTGCTTCGGGACGTTTTGGCCGCCTTTCCGCACGCCCAGCGTCTGGAGCTCGAAGTAGCGGAGGCGAATCTCCAAGGTCGAGCCTTCTGGACCAAGCACGGGTTTCACGAAAGCGGGCGGACCCAGGCAAGCGTTGGAGAAATCACACTGCATATGGTCGCGATGGAGAGGGAGGTTGCGGCCTAACCAGCGCATGAAGCTGTCGTGGCGCGGCGGCCGCCTGAAAGGGAACGGCTCTATCTTGATAGCGGCCGCCGCACCACGCAGCTTATGCGCAATTCGTTAGACGGCGGCTTGACCTTCCGTTCCAACGCGAGCACCCTAGCTCGTGCACTTCCGGCTTCTCGGTCGAATCGCTAATGTCGAGACAATTGCCATCGGCACCGCGATCCGCGAGATCGCACGCTTGCGTCGCCATTACGGGCAAGCGCGTTGGCGGAAGCGGAAGGGAGTCGCCAAGGTAGAACTCAGCGATGGCACAGTGCGCCTAGCCGAAGTTCACTGGTACGAAGCGACAGGCATTGGCAGGCGCGAACTCAAAATCAAACGTTATCTTGACTGAGATGGCCTCAACGAAACGCCAACTCGTACTCTGCCTTCGTAACAAGGGCTATGAAGTGTCCTTGGAACGGCGCAAGATCTACCAGGTCCTGGCCGATCGGGACGCTGCAGCTCATGGGCAACTCCGCGTCATCGATGAGTCCGGGGAAGACTACCTCTATCCCGCCACGTTCTTTGCCCGCCTGACGCTGCCCCGCACACTTCGGCGGCGGGTCCTGGCCGCCGTCTAACCAGCGCATGAAGCTGACAGCCTGTGGCCGCCGCGTGAAGCGGAAGGAATCTCTTATTGTCTGCGGCCGCCACAGGCTGCAGCTTGTGCGCGTTTCGTTAGGCTGCGGCACACCATGATCTACTCTGGGCTCTGTGATCACTGCAGGACACTGGCTGAAATGTGGCTCTTCGCCGGGATCTTCAGCGTCCTCGCAGTACCCCTTGTGATTTGGCGTCCAACGATGATCATGCTCGTGGCAGTCGCCTGGGCTGCCCTCACTCTCGACCAACTTGGCTATCTCAGCGCCTCAACCCCTCGACCGCTAATCCATCATGTGACCGCTGCCTCCACCCTTACCTTCCTCATGCCATTGATGACATGGTCCTTTCGCGAGGTAACCAGCCCGGCTGACGGCCTCTACCACCAGATCCGATCACCATCTTCCACTCTGAGGCGCTACACCGCGGAAGCACTCGTCGGAGGTTTACTTTTTCTCGCCCCCGGATACGTATTCTTTGCTCTTGGTTTCGGTGTTTGGTCGGCTGCTTTTCTGATTGGGGGTGTCCTCGCGAGCGTGTGTTTTGGGGAATGGCTGCGTCGCAAGAGCCGCAGCCTAACCAGCGCATGAAGCTGCCGGCCCGCGGCGGCCGCCTGAAAGGGAACTCATTGTTCTTGTCTGCGGCCGCCGCAGGCCGCAGCTTATGCGCGTTTCGTTAGGCTGCCACGACCGTCAAAGGCCAAGAACTGTCGGGGTGCTCGGGTCCGGTTCCTGCGCAGGTCTCCCCACCGCAAACCGATCCTAGGTAGCCGATGGAGCCACTTATTACCACGCACGCAATGTCTACGCCGATCCGGAATGCGTTCCTGGTCTTGGGAGCAATGGCAACCGCGGCATGCCCTCACGAGCGGTCGGCGGTGCCTCGTAGGACTTCCGAGAGTGCTACCCCGATAACGGTCCCCGAAGCTTCCCGTCAGCAGCAGACCGAGATCACGCCCGACTCGTTGTCCGTGCCCCCGACGGTCGATCGCAGCAGCTTCATGAGGGATAGCAGGCTTCGCATAAACCCGGCGGTCGGTAGCATCCCGCTCTCAAACTCGCATGGAGCCTACCTCATCCCCGGTGCATGTCCTGGAGAATACTGCAGCTACGGAGCCTGGACGCTGAGTGCCAGCGTCATTCTGCGCCGAACTCCCGCAATGGCTGCCGACTCGGTCGGTTCCGTACCGACCGGCCAAGAGATATGCGGCGACAGCGGATTTGTTCTGATGGACCCACCGGGCAAGGTTGTCCTCCTCAAACCTCCACCCGTGCGCGACGATTCTCCCTATCCCCCTTCATTCGGCCAGGGTGACACTCTCCTAATCCTCAATGAGCTTGGTGAGGGCTACTGGGTAGTGCGGTGGCGAGATTCAATCACCGTGACCGCAGCATACTGGACTTCACGAAGCGACTGGGCCGACGCCAGCGCCTCAAAGGATGTAGCCATTTTACAAATGCCCAGCAGCTTCTGGTGGAGTTATGTGACGAATCACCACAACGCGGCTCGCGGTTGGCTTTTCATGCGCGGATTTCACTTCACCGGTGAGGAGCACATTTCACCGTGCCGCTAAGGCACAGACGCCGCTGCCTAACCAGCGCATGAAGCTGGCGGCCCGCGGCGGCCGCTTCAGAGGGAACAGGTTTGTCTTGTCTGCGGCCGCCGCAGGCCGCAGCTTATGCGCATTCCGTTAGACGGCAACCGCAATGGCAACAGGTCAACAAGCGATTTCAACGCTCCTGGGGTTAGCCACGGTGATTGCCTGCGCGCCAGAACCGGTTCGCCTCCTGGCGGACAAGCAGTTCCAACTCCTCAAGACCGATCCACGGCACCCGTCCCTCCATTTCAAACGCATCGGACGTTTCCATTCGGTTCGCGTTGGGGCGCACCATCGCGCCTTGGCCGTCGACGCGTCAGACGGCGTGCTTTGGTTCTGAATCGGGACGCATGCCGAGTACGATCGCATCGTCGGCTAACCAGCGCATGAAGCTGGCGGCCCGCGGCGGCCGCCTGGCAGGGAATGGGTTGTCCTTGTCTGCGGCCGCCGCAGGCCGCAGCTTATGCGCGAGCCGTTAGGTCGCCACGACACTTCAAATTCCCAATTCTTTTGGGGGTGCCCGGGCTGCACGCCAGCACACTTCACACCACCGCGGACCTTATCTCTCATCAAGGCAAGATCTCAGCGGTGTCCCGCCGGGGCGTGAGCATCACCAACGGGCAACCCACAGGTGGCGCGCCCCGGCGCAGCGAGAAGCCAATGGAAGCCCAGGGGTGGGGAGTGCGATGAGGCGGCGCCCTAACCAGCGCTTGGAGCTGCCGCGGCGGTAGATTAGGGTAATGAAGCAATCTTTTCTGTCGCCGCGCAGCTCAAGCGCGATTCGTTAGGCGCCAACGGGAGCGGCGCGCATGTTGATTGACCTCTTTGGCTTCGCCGCCGTGACTGCGATGATGATGACCTACGCTCTTGAGCGCCGCTCTCACCTCTACGTTCTTGCCTTTGCACTGGCCTGCGCGGCTGCGTCGCTGTACGCGGTGCTCATATCCTCGTGGCCATTTGCCGCTGTCGAGACGGTTTGGTGTGTCATCGCGCTCCGGCGCTGGCAGAGCCGACGGGTTGGCGCCTAACCAGCGCATGAAGCTGCCGGCCCGCGGCGGCCGCGTGGTAGGGAACGGGTCTGTCTTGTCTGCGGCCGCCGCAGGCCGCAGCTTATGCGCGATCCGTTAGGCGCATTCGCCGCCCAAGTGCGAAGGCCGTAGATTCGCGGCCGTGCCCTACCAGTTCGAGTGGGACGCCGACAAGGCGGCGGCGAACCTTCCCAAGCACGGCGTCTCATTCGACGAGGCGGTCACCGCCTTCGGGGACCCGCTCTCGGTTCTGCTCCCCGACCCAGATCACTCACTCGGGGAAGAGCGGTACTTGGTTCTCGGCATGTCCAACGCGAGCCGGCTCCTCGTAGTATCTTTTGTGGAGCGGGCGCCACGAACCAGGATCATCACTGCCAGACTCGCAACCAAACGCGAGCGCCAGGACTATGAAGAAGGACAAGGCTAAGCACAGACCGACCGACGCCGATCGCGACACCATGCGTACGGAATACGACTTTTCGAAGGGCGTTCGCGGTGTGACGGCGCAACGGTATCGGGAAGGTACAAATGTAATCGTTCTTGACCCGTCCCTTATGGATGTGTTCCCCGATTCTGAGACGGTGAACGAGGCGCTCCGAGCCCTTGCGCCTGTTCTTCGCCGGCGAAAGCGGGCATAGCCGCTGCGGCGAAGCGCCTAACACCATTAAGAAGTGCGCCGTCAAGGGGGCGTAGGTAATCCCCGCGGCGAGCAGGGCCCGCCGCGCTCTCGGGTCGTCCGTTTCTCCTGCACTTCCGAGCGGCGATTGCCGGTCACATCGGGCGACCGTCACACGCGGTGGCGGCCAAACACCATTATGGGCTCACCGACTCGCGGCGGTTGAGCGCGAGCCGTCGCCTCTTCCCGAGGCGATCCCAGATGCATCGTTGGCACAACGCCGGGCTTCCCAATCAAGCGCGTGACCCCACTCTCGCGGAGTCAGTTAGGCGGGTGGGCTGGCCCGGCGCGGCCACTGCGCGTGTTTCCGACAACTGAGCGGGCGGTGCTTGAACTGCCCGTTGAACGGTTCCTGCTTGGTGAGCACGTGATAGACGATGCGCGCCAGCTCGAGGGCCACCAGCGTGCGGGCGATCCGGAGCGGCTTGCGCCGGGCCTTGGCCTTGAAGAAGGCGCGGATTTCCGGGTAGTACTGGACCGCGCGGATGCCCGCGTGGCTGAACGCGAGCTTGAGGTAGCGGTTCCCGGCCTTGGATCCGGAGCGATGCCGCGTGTGGCCGCCGGAGTTGGCGGCGCCGGGGACCAGCCGGCAGTAGGAGAAGAACTGTTTCGCTGAGGGGAAGCGCGCGATGCCATCGATCTCGGTGTAGACGGTGAAGGCATTCACCTTGCCGAGGCCCGGAATCCAGAGGAGGCGCTGCACGTCAGCGTTCGGGATGAGGTGCGGATGCAGGGCGCGCTCGAGCGTGGTGATCTGCTCGTCGAGCAGCTGGAGTTGGGCTGTATGACAGGACGCCTGGAGCTGGTAGAGCGCGTCGAGGTCCCCCACGTCGAGCACGTTGAACTTGCCGAGCAGGCGGTCGATGCTGTTCTGGACGCTGACGGATTTCTCGACCAGGCGGAGCCGGGTGCGCATGAGGTCGCGCGGGCCGCGCTGCGCGGGCGCGATCATGTGGGCCACCGGGATGAGGTCGGCCCGGAGGAGGAGCCCGAGGATGTCCGAGTCGACCTGGTCGGTCTTCACCTTGGCGGCGGCGATCGCCTTGAGGCGGGTGGCGTGCGCGAGCACGAGGTCGACGCCCAGCGCCGCGAGGACGTCGGCGAGCCAGTACCAAGCGCCGGTGGATTCGACGACCGCCTTGTGGGGGCCAAGAAACTCCGCGCAGTAGTGCTGGAGCGCGAGCGGCGTGCTCGCGACGCGGGCCTGTTTGACGCGTGGCCCGTCGGGCCCATAGGTCGTGATGACGCAGTACTGCCTGTGCTGGTCGATGCCGGAGTACCACATGGGAGTGCCCTCCTGGGGTGACGGATCACGATCGTGGCGATCGATGAGACGGTACCCCTTGAGGGCACTTCTTGGAAACATCAAGCGCTTGAAGCTGACGGCGCGCGTAGATTAGGGAATGACTACTCCTTCACCAGCGCGCCGCAGCTTAAGCGCGGTCCGTTAGGCGCCGAGAACCCTGCAATCACGGACTGTCTCAATGGCCGAGAACAAGACCAACCCCACCGATGCGAGCGTTGAGGGCTACATCGCCTCAAGAGCCAGCGAACAGCAACGTGTCGACTGCAAGGAGTTAATGGCTCTTCTCGAGAAAGTCACCCAGCAGCAGCCAAGGATGTGGGGACCCAGCATCGTCGGCTATGGCTCCTACAAGTACACATACGATAGTGGGCGAACCGGCGAGGCCCCTTTGGCAGGCTTCGCCATCCGCGGTCGAGAACTGGTTGTCTACTTGGTGGCCGCGGGAGAGAAGCAGAGGTCCTTGTTGAGCAAGGTTGGCAAGCACAAGATGGGCAAAGCCTGTCTGTATTTCAAGCGGCTTGCCGACCTCGACAAGTCAGTGCTCCAAAAGCTTGTCATCGGTTCGATCTCGGAGGTGAGGCGGCGCTATGGGTAGCGCGTCGGCGCCTAAACCCGTCGCTCAAGCCGACCCACCACAGCATGCGCCGGTCGGCTTTAGCTCCAACGTTAGGCGCCTATCCCGAGGAGTGCGGATGTAATGACATTCGACAACCTGACGCCGATGCTTCGAACATGGGACCTCCCTGGATCCATAGAGTTCTACAGGCGTGTTCTCGGCTTCGAGTGCAAGGCTCACGACCCAGAGTGGGGCTGGGCATCTTTGACCTGCGGCTCGGTCACTCTGATGTTCTCCGGCCCGAACGAGCACGAAGGCGACAAAGCGCCCGCGTTCACGGGCTCGCTTTACTTCCGCGTGGGTGACGTGGATAGCCTCTGGTTGCGGCTCAAGGACCAGGCTCGCGTCGCCTACCCGATCGAGACCTTCGAATACCGGATGCGCGAGTTTGCGATCTATGACAACAACGGCTACCTGCTTCAGTTTGGTCAAGCGGTTTCAGGCCCGTGAGGTGGCATCCGCGGGCTATTCAACGAGTGGGTTGGTTGACGCTATGAGCAACCGGGAACATAGGTAACAGAGAAAACCGGGAACATGGGTGACACTTTGTCAGGGTCATGGGGTGTCAGTCCCGGATGATGTAGTCGCGTTCGTCGAGGCGTGCGAGGAGCACGCGGTTGAAGTAGATGGACCAGATCCCGTCGTCGACTTCCTCCAGGCCGATGTGGTGTTGTTTGAGGGCATTGGCAATGAACAGCAGCCGGTGCTTAAAACGGAAGGTGCCGGCATTGGTGACACGCTTGACTAGGAAATGCCCGGGATACTCGAGCGGTGGCAGGC
>JBOHST010000209.1:0-5591 GCA_050733375.1 Gemmatimonadales bacterium | reverse complement strand
GGCCTACTGGACGGCTCGCATCGCCCGCACACCTCGCCCCAGGCCACGGCCCCCGCCGTGGTGCGATTGATTCTCGACCTGCAGCGGCGCTACACCTGGGGCGCGCGCAAAGTACGCCGCCTCCTGCAGGGTCGCGTGCCGACCGAGCAAGTGCCCACGAAGACAACGATCCATCGGATTCTGGAGCGGCATGGGCGGGTGCGCCCGCGACGGCGCAGCCACCGCCGCTTCCATGCGGGCGCGCCTGGTACGCCGATGGACCAGCCCAACGCGGTCTGGACGGCCGACTTCAAAGGCCAATTTCGCACCGGCAACGGCGTGTACTGCTATCCCCTGACGGTCCAGGACGGCGCCACCCGGTTCCTGCTCGGCTGCCGCGGCCTCTGCGCCCCGACCACGCAGGGCAGCCAACCAGTGTTTGCGCGGCTGTTCGAGCGCTACGGCCTGCCCGAGCGGATCCGCACCGACAACGGCCAGCCGTTCGCTTCCAACGCGCTGGGGCGACTCTCCACGCTGTCGGTCTGGTGGGTGCGGCTGGGTATTCGGCCTGAGCTGATTGAGCCCGCGCACCCCGAGCAGAACGGGCGGCACGAGCGCATGCACAAAACCCTCAAGGCCGCGACCGCGCGCCCGCCGCAGGCGCACCTGGCGGCGCAGCAGCGCTGCTTCGATCGCTTCCGGCAGCGGTACAACGACGAGCGCCCGCACGAGGCGTTGGGCGACGCCACGCCGGCGAGCTGCTACGCTCCATCACCGCGGCCCTACCGGCCGACGCTCGAGCCGCTGGTCTATCCCGGCCACTACGAGCGGCGCCTCGTCAGCCGGAATGGCGGCGTGCGCTGGAAGCATCGCTGGGTCAACGCCAGTCACCTGTTCGCCGAACTGGAGATTGGCTTTGAAGAGATCGACGACGGGCTCTGGAACGTGTACTTCGGCCCGGTGTGGCTGGGCCGCTTTCATGAGGTGGTGGGACGGATCGTCGATCAGCTGGGGCGGCCGATGCGCCGCCAGGGCGACAACCACAAAGGAAGGAACGACACCAAAGTGTTACCCATCACCTGGGTACAAAGTGTCACCTATCACTTGGACCGTTCAGCCAGCACCCGACGCCACAGTGTGCGCGGGAGCGTCAAGCGTGCAAACAAAGTCGCGGGGTAGAGATAGTCTTCCCCGGATTCATCGATAACGCGGAGTTGCCCATGAGCTGCCGCGCCTCGATCGGGTAAGACTTTGTAGATCTTGCGTCGCTCCAAGGACACTTCATAGCCCTTGTTGCGGAGGCAGAGTACGAGTTGGGGTTTCGTGGCAGCCATATCAGTCAAGATAACGCTTGATCTTGAGTTCGCGTCGGCCAACGCCAGTGGCTTCGTACCAATGAACTTCAGCAAGACGGACTGTGCCATCGCTGAGCTCTACCTTGGCGACTCCCTTCCGCTTCCGCCAACGAGCTCGACCGTGGTGGCGCCGCAGGCGCGCGATTTCGCGGATCGCGGCGCCGGCGGCAATTGTCTCGACATTGGTAATTGGGCCGAGCAGCCGGAAGTACACGCGCTAAGGGTGCCGGCGTTCCAGCGGAAGGTCAAGCCGCCGTCTAACGGATTGCGCATAAGCTGCAGCCTGCGGCCGGCGCAATCAAGAACAAAGCCATCCTTGGCCTACTTCTTCACGCGCCGGCCGCGGGCTGGCAGCTTCATGCGCTGGTTAGGTGGCGGCCGTTTCGACACCGGCGACTTCGGGCGCGACCGTGCAGCTCGCATCGTGGCAACCTGTTGCCACGCTTCGGCCACGACGTCGGCAAGGAGCGACTGTGGCACCTCCGCCAACCGAATGAGCACCGCGGGATAGTTCCGGTAGTGCTCGGTGAAGAAGAAGGCGCGCGAGTCCAGCTCCATGAGCACTTCGCGCTCCGCAATCGTCCCGAGTTGGAGCACGAGGACCGTGTCGTCATCTCGGAACCGTGCGAAGAAGCGGCCATCCAGAAGGAACGACGGCATGCCATACGAGCGGCCCTCGACGATATTGGGCAGCCCGAGCAACAAACGGCGCGCGTCCGCGACGCGGACCCCGTGCGGCTGGTGGTTCTTGCTACCGGATCGGCGTGACATCTTCGAGGCCGCCACCTAACCACACTTAGACTGAACTACCTATTAGTGCAACCCAGCTGTACATGCAAGCTCGCATCTCACCGTCCCGGAGGTCCAAGCTCATCACGTGCGCTAGGGCTACAAGCTTGTCGAGAGACTCTCTCCAGATGGTTAGACAGCATGTCTGTGTCCGTCAAGATGTCAACACGGAAACGATCGTCAACCGAGCCGCTGGGACTGGGTCGGCATCGCGCCAACGCCTCTCACGCCCTTCGTGGTCACCGTCAACTTCCTGCACGGGCTCCGCCCGGAAGCCGCGCCGTCCACCGCCGGGTGCCGTCGTGGGCCGACGTCAGCCGAATGCCACCGTCAGAAACCGCCCGAAGGCGGCCACGCACTCCTCCAGGTTCTTCGGCGCCATGATCGGTTCTCGCTTCGCCGTGCCCAGCGATGCCTGGTGGGCGGCGAAGATCTCCGCGGGCGGTTCGTCCATCGTCTGGAATAGGACGCGGGGATGTGGCACGGGCAAGCCCGTCGGCCCCTTCGTCATAATCCGTCGGTCGATCTCATCCGCGAAGCCGGTGACGACCCACGTTCCGTCGTCCAGCTCGGAGAGAAAGATCAGCTCGAAGCTCCCGTCGCCGGCCAGGATCGCCCCGAAGCCATCGGGCAGGCCGGGGTGGAGTTGTCGCCGGCCGTGAACACCGTGCCGGCGAGGCTGTCGAGGATGGTCGTCCATGTTGGCGATAGCACGAGGTGGGCACCCGGTTTCGGCCCCTCGCTGCCTTCACAGGCGGCGGCCAGGAACAGACAGACCAAGATGGTCGTGCCGCGATGCTCCGCGCGCGCAATCATGGCTCGGGCCAATATCGGCGGCGGGGGCGAGCGGATTCAAGGGTGATCCACCCCTTGCGAGCCGCCTGCGATCCCCTATCCTGCAGTGAGTGATCGCCGCCCCGCCATGACCCTCGCTTCCCGCCGTACCGAGCCCCGACCCCGGGGGGCACCGGAGCCGCTGCTCCGGGCAATTCTCGACGCGGCGCTCGACGCGTTCATCTTGATCGACACCGCCGGCGTCATTCGGCAGTGGAATCGGCAGGCGGAACTGGTCTTCGGGTGGGAAGAATCCGAAGCGATCGGCCGGACCCTCACGGAGACGATCATCCCGCAACGGTACCACGAACGGCACGCGCAAGGACTCACCCGCTTCGACGCCACGGGCCAGGGACGACTGCTGAACCGCCGGATCGAGATCACCGGGCGGCGTCGCGACGGGCGCGAGCTCCCGATCGAGCTGACGATCGCTCCGATCCGGCAGGGCCGGACGCAGCTCTTCGGCGCCTTTGTCCGCGACATCACCGTTCGCAAGGCGACGGAGGATCACCTTCGATTCCAGTCGACCATTCTGGGCAATGTGCGGGATTGCATCGTCGTGACCGACCTCACCGGCCGAGTCCAATTCTGGAACTCGGGTGCCGAAGCGGTCTTCGGGTATTCAGCCGAGGAGATGGTGGGCCGCTCTGCGGCGATCCTGTATACGGATGAGGACTCGCATCGCTTGCCGCTGGACCTGCAACGCGTCCAGGACGGCGAAGACTCGAGCGGCGAATCGCGACGGCGTCGCAAGGACGGCACAACGGTATGGATTGATTCGAAACGCGTCGTGTTGCGCGATCCTCGAGGGCAGGCAATCGGGATCTTGGCCGTGGCGAAAGACATTACGGAGCGCAAGCGTGCGGACGAGGCGCTCCAGGCGACCCACGAGCGCCTGCGGGATTTCGCGGGTCGGATGCGCAGCGTGCGGGAGCAGGAGCGCGCGCTCATGGCCCGCCAGATCCACGACGAGCTGGGGCAGGTGCTGACGGCATTGGGGATGGACGTCGCCTGGCTGGAAGCGCGGCTCCCCGCCGCTGACCCGACGCTCGTCAAGAAGTGCCGCGCGATGGCGGCAATCATCGAAGCGACGATTGGCCGAGTGCGCACCCTGGCGACGGAGCTCCGGCCGGCCGTGCTGGACGACCTTGGACTGCTCGCCGCGATCGAATGGGAGACGCAGCAGTTCACGGGCCGGACCGGGATTACCTGTGCGCTCGAGCTCCCGGCCACGCTCCCGCCGCTCGATTCCGACCGCTCGACTGACCTGTTCCGCATTCTCCAGGAGGCACTCACCAATGTCGTGCGGCACGCCGCTGCGCGGCAGGTGGAGGTGCAGGTGTGCGTGACGCCGCCGGAACTGATCCTGGTGGTAGGCGACGACGGCCGGGGGATCGAGGAGACGGAAGCATCGAGCCCTCGCTCGCTGGGGCTGCTGGGGATGCGCGAGCGCGCGCTGCTCTGGAACGGCACCGTCGACATCCGGGCGCGGCCCCAGGGCGGTACGGCCGTCACTGTGCGGCTGCCACTTTTCTCGAAGCGAGGCAGTTCGTGACCGAGGCAATTCGCGTCGCGATTGCGGACGACCATCCGCTCGTGCGGGCCGGGCTGCGCCAAACCATCGCCGACGATAGCGCGCTGACCGTGGTGGGTGAGGCGGCGGACGGCGATGAAACCGTGGCGTTGATGCGCGCGACCGCTCCCGACGTCTTGCTGCTGGATATCACCATGCCCGGCGCGCCGTTCCCTGGGCTGCTGCGCCAGCTGCGCTCCGCGTTTCCAGAGGTGCGGGTCTTGGTCCTCACGATGCACCCGGAGGACCAATTTGCGGTGCGCGCGATGAAGGAAGGGGCGGCCGGCTACCTCACCAAACAGCAGGCTCCGCGAGAGATCATCGGCGCGATCACGCAGGTCGCCGGCGGCGGGAAGTATCTCACGCCGTCGATGGCGGAGAAAGCAGCGGCGGCGCTGGACGCGCGCGCCGCCTGGTTGCCGCACGAGATGATCTCGCCCCGAGAATACGAAGTGCTCTGCATGATCGGCGTCGGCAAGAGCGTGAAACAAATCGCTCTCGATCTCGGTCTGTCGCCGAAGACCGTCAGTACGCACCGCGCGCGGATGTTACGCAAGATGCAGCTCAAGACGAGCGCCGACCTGATCCGCTACGCCGTCCAGCATGGACTAACCGGGCTCGCCATGGGCACGCTGTGGGGCCTGCCGTAACCCTCTGTAGGCCACTGACCGACAGGCTGTCATCCTCGGACTGATACCAGCGCAACGAGAGGAGGTGCACTGTAGTTAGATCACCGGGCGGGCACGGTGATTCATTAGGCGCCCTTGGTCGCCTTCCAACCGCCTCAGGAAAGCGAGTGTATGAGGCAAGCCATCGGAGCCGAGCCCCGCATGCCACCGCGCCTGGCGCCGAAGCAGGCCGCGGCGGGAGGGAATCGGCGTGGCTGGTGAGCCCCTTCTAATCGTCGACGACAACGCGACTAACCTCAAGCTGCTCCGCGTCCTGTTGGAGGGCGCCGGCTACGAGGTTCGGGTCGCGCTCGATGCCGACGAAGCCCTCGAGATGCTGCGTGCGTTCCGCCCGCGGCTCATCCTGATGGACATCCAGCTCCCAGGAATGGA
>JBOHST010000208.1:0-5623 GCA_050733375.1 Gemmatimonadales bacterium | reverse complement strand
AGACGAGGGCGCCTTGCACGCCGTCACGGTTCGCGAAGCTGCGCGTTTCGCCCGCGTACCCGGTGAGTCGCATGCCGAGGGCGATGCGCACCCGCCCCTGGGCCAGCTCAAACGGAAGCCACCCGGCGACCGCGATCCGACCGGCGCCGCTGCCGAAGCCGGCCGACAGGTCCCACGTCACGGTGCGTCTCTGGGCGGCGAGCGTAACAGGGGCGACTGAAGTGGCCGCCAGCGCGAAGATCAGGAGTAGTGTACGGATCGCCGGTCACTCCTTTGTGAGTTCATGCCCATCGGCCAATGGAGAGGCGGGTTTGACCGTACCTGGGTGGTGCGACGATAACCGCCGCGCCGCCCCGACGCGTATCTTAGCTACGGTTGAATGGGGCACCGGAAGTCATTGGCCGGCACGCGGGCGATCGTCACGTCTCCTGCGGCCGCGGCGACCAGCACCGCTTCCTCGGAGGTCAGGAGATACGGGGTCACGTTGAACGTAACCGCGTGGAACGCCCAGTGCCCGCCGTGGTAGTCCTCATTGCCCGGTACGACTGCCACCACGCCCTTTTGGCCGGCCGCCGCGCCGTTCGGGAAGCCGTAGAAGTTGTCCCGGCCTTCCTGCGGCGTGTGCGCGGGCGGCACCACCGTGCGCACCACACGTCCCTCGTAGTAGCAGCACCCACCTGGAAAAACGAACGGCGGACGGGCGCTCGCCACGGCCAAAGCGAGCGGCGGGTCGGCGCTGGGCTGAACGATGCCTTGTTCGCCGCACCCTGCGAGCACCAACGCGACGGCGGCTCCACCCGCGAAAATGAACGAGCTGTTCATGGTACCACCTCCTGGACGACGATCGAGTGATGAGTGCGCCAAGCGTGCGGAACTACCGTCGTGAACACCGGACGGAGCGGGAAAATTCCCGCGGGGTCCCGTGAGTCCGGGAGGGGCGCCGGAGGATGAGGGGAAACGGGAAGCGTTCGAGAGGACCGCCCTCCCATTTATGCGCGACCTGTACAACACGGCTCGGCGGTTGACGCAGGAGGCCCAGGACGCCGCCGACCTGGTGCAGGAGACCTTCCTCCGGGCGTATCGTACGTTCGCGAATTTCCGGCCTGGAACGAATTGCAAGGCCTGGCTGTTCACGATCCTGTACTCGATTTTCGTCAATCAGTACCGTCAGGCGAAACGGCGGCCGCCCATGGCGTCGGTAGAGGAACTGGAGGAGCGATTTCACCTCTTCGCCCAATCCCCGGGTGATACGGCATCGGACGTGACGACGGTCGAAGGGTGGGGGTGGCGGTGGAGCCCCGAGGTGGAGCGCGCCCTGCGACAACTGCCGGAGGATTTCCGCTCGCCACTGTTGCTGGTCGACGTCGAAGGATTGTCGTACGAGGAGGCCGCCTTAGTGCTGGGCTGCGCGGTCGGGACCGTCGGGTCTCGGCTGTTTCGCGGTCGTAGATTGTTGTTCGCCATGCTGCAGGAGTATGCGCGCCAGGACGGCTACGACACCGGCTCGTCGATGGCCCGATGACCGACACGACGAATCATCTCGGCACCGCGCTCCAGGACTTCCTCGATGGCCGGCTCGCCGCCGCACGAGGGTCGGAGGTCGAGGCGCACCTCGATAGGTGCCCGCAGTGCCGCCGCCAGCTGAACGCGCTCCGGTGGGTCCGGGACGTCGCGCTCAAACAACTGCCGGGCGAGGACGTGCCGCCCGCGCTCGCGGATCGGGTCGCTGCGGCCCTCGACGCGGCCCACGAGCGTTCGCGGCCGGCCGCGAGCCCGACCATCGGGCGGCGCTGGCCGAAGTGGGTCGGGGCCGGCGCCTTACTCGCCGCCGCCGTCCTGATGCTGCTGCTCGTGTCTCCACCACGAGCGAATCTCGACGCCGCCGTCGCGCGAGATTTCATCGAATACTCCGGCGGCCGCCTGGCGCTCGACGTTCGGAGCTCCGACGGCTCGGCAGTCGAGCACCACTTTGCCGGTGGCGGGATCGGCTTCCCGACGCGCGTGTTCGACTTCCGGATGATGCAGTATCGGCTGGTTGGCGGCCGCATCCATCGGCTGCGCGGACGCCCCAGCGCGATGTTCGCCTATCGGGGACCGGCGGGCCGGGATCTCGTGTGCCAGATGTACGAGGGATGGCTCGCCGATCTGCCCCGAGTTGCCGATGTGCGCGAGCACAACGGCATCACCTTCCAGGTGTACCGCGCGAGGGGACTCACCTTGGTATTCTGGCAGGAGGGCGCTGTCGTCTGCGTGCTCGCTTCCGATGCCGAATCCGAGGCGGTGATCCAGCTCGCCTACGCGAAGGCGGTAAAGGTATGACCCGGAAACACCTGCTCGTTGCTGCCACACTCGTCGTCGCCGTCGGAGGGTGGTACGTCTTTCGCCCCGAGCGTGCCTTCCTCGACACGCGGGTGAGCGAAGCCGCACCCGTCGACTCCGCCACGGTTCTGCTGCTCGGCGAGTTCGCGCCTCGGGCGCACGAAGGCCGTGGGCGCGCCGAGGTGCTTCAGGTCGCGGACGGCCGGCGTATGCTGCGCTTCACGGAGTTTGAGACCCTCAACGGTCCCGACCTCCAGGTTTACCTGCTCGGCTCGGTCGACGCAGCGAGCCGCCGCGACCTCGACGCCAGCGGCTTCCTGTCGCTCGGCGCTTTGAAGGGCAACGCCGGCGACCAGAACTACGAGATCCCAGCGGATGCGGACCTTGCGCAATACCGAGCGGTGTCCGTGTGGTGCCGGCGGTTTGGGGTGAATTTCACCACGGCCGTGCTCGTACCGCCGCCGACGTGAGTCCCGCCACGACGACTGAGCGACGCCAGCTGGTCGGCCTGCAGACGGACGCCACTCCTCCCACCGTCGACCGCAGTTGCCGAGTGGACCGGCACGAGCGGTAAATTCCTGCGTGCCCGTGGCACCGGTCAAAGCGATCACCAGCGAGGAGTGTGTATGGACGCTCCGAGGTTCGTGCCGCTCACCACATACAGCGAGTATGGTGTGGAGGAAATGCGACGCCGGGCCGCGGACTTTCGCGCTGAGCTCGAGCGTCGCCGCACGGTGCGGCAGTTCTCGGACCGCCCGGTGCCGCGCGACATCATCGAGGAGTGCCTGCGCGCCGCGGGGACCGCCCCCTCGGGCGCCAACCTGCAACCATGGCACTTCGTGGTCGTGAGCGACCCGGTGCTCAGGCGACGCATCCGAGAAGCGGCGGAGGCGGAGGAACGGCGGTTCTATGCCACAGCTCCGCAGGATTGGCTCGACGCCCTGGCCGTGCTTGGGACCGATGAGCACAAGCCGTACCTCGAGACCGCCCCGTACCTGATCGTAGTATTCGCCCAGCGCTATGGCGTGACGCCCGCCGGCGCGCGGGTAACGCACTACTACGTTCAGGAGTCGGTCGGCATCGCCGTGGGCCTGCTCGTGGCCGCGGCCCATCACGCCGGGCTCGTCTCCCTGACCCACACGCCGAGCCCCATGGGCTTTCTGAACGAGATCCTGGGCCGTCCGCCGAACGAGCGGCCGATGCTGATTCTCGTGGTGGGCTACCCGGCCGGCGACGCCGTCGTGCCGGCGATCACAAGGAAGTCCCTCGCGGAGATTGCGACGTTCGTGTGAAGGCGGCGCAGTCCGATGGAACGCCTCGCCGTGAAAGGTTCTCAGGCCCGCGCGGCCGTCCCGCGCCGTGAGGGACTCGGCGCACTCTGCATCCGCGCCCCCAACACCACGCGCACCCGGTGCGTGGCGCCATCGTCGGCGAGCGGGATCGCGGCGGGATCCACTTGCTCGCCGTCCACTTCGGCCACGGCGATCCCTCGGCACCGGTGCTCCGGATTCACCACGACGATCTCATAGCGCGTGCGACCGAAGCGCCAGACGATGGAATATTCGGGCCACGCCGTGGGAATGCACGGATCCAGCTCGAAGGTCGCGCCGTGGCGCTTGAGGCCGAGGATGCTCTCCAGGCCCGCCCGGTACATCCAGCCCGCAGAGCCTGTGTACCACGTCCAACCGCCGCGTCCGGCGTGAGCCGGGTGGGCGTAGACGTCGCCCGCGGTCGCGTACGGCTCGGCCTTGTACCGCTCGAGGTCTGCGGCGCTGCGCGTATGGTTGATCGGGTTCAGCATGTGGAACAGCTCCACCGCCTCGTCGCCGTTGCCGAGCCGGGCCACCGCCATGACCGTCCACACCGCCGCGTGGGTGTACTGGCCCCCGTTCTCCCTCATCCCGGGCGGGTACCCCTTGATGTAGCCCGGGTCCTGTGCCGACTGGTCGAACGGGGGAGTGAGCACCAGCACGACCCGGGCGCCGCGCCGCACCAGGTGGGTGCGGACCGCGTCCATGGCCCGCTCGGCGCGCTTCATAGGTGCGGCTCCGGACAGGACGGCCCAGGACTGGGCGATGGAATCAATCTTGCACTCGTCGTTCTGCGCCGAGCCCAACGGCGTGCCGTCGTCGTAGTAACCCCGCCGGTACCACTCACCGTCCCAGGCCAGCTCGAGCATGCCCGCCAGCCGGCTGGCCTCGCTGGTGTACCGCGCGGCGCGCGCCGGGTCCCGAGTGTCGCACAGGGGGATGAACTGCTGCAACACGGTGTGCAGGAACCACCCGAGCCAGACGCTCTCGCCGCGCCCCTGGAGCCCGACCCGATTCATCCCATCATTCCAGTCGCCGCTCCCGAATAAGGGTAGCCCGTGGGAGCCGGCGGTCAGGCTCCTGTCGATGGCTCGCACACAATGCTCGAACAGCGGAGCCGATTCGGCGCTGACCCGCGGCTGTCCGTAGGCTTCCGACTCGCCGGCGGCGAGGAGCGGAGCTTCGAGGAACGGCACGGGCTCGTCGAGGATACCGTGGTCACCGGTCGTCCCCACGTAATGCGCCAGGGCGTACGGCAGCCACAGCAGGTCGTCCGAGCAGCGGGAGCGGAGCCCACGGCCGGATGGCTCGTGCCACCAGTGTTGCACGTCTCCCTCGAGGAACTGCCGGCCCGTGGACCGCACGAGATGGGCCCGGAACAGCTCGGGTCGCGCCAGCGAGAGGGCCATGACATCCTGGAGCTGGTCGCGGAATCCGAAGGCACCGCCAGGCTGATAGAAGCCGGACCGCGCCCAGAGCCGGCAGCTCAGGTTCTGGTACAGGAGCCAGCGGTTCATGAGAAGATCGAATGAATCATCGGGCGTGTGCACCTGGACGGTCTCGAGAGTGTCGGCCCAAGACCGGTGCACCGCCGCCAGGGCGGCTTCAGCGGCGGCCACGCTGCCATGGCGGCGCACCAACTCGCGGGCGTGCTGGAGATCGCGCCCTTGTCCCAGGATGAACACGAGGCGGCGACTCTCTCCCGGAGCCAGTCCGATCTCCACCTGCAGTGCGGCGCAGGGATCGAGACCCGCGCCGAACTCGCCCGAGAGTGCCCGGCGATTCATGGCGGCCGGCTTCGCGAGCGCGCCGTTTCGCCCCAGAAAGGAGAGGCGGTCCCCGGTCGCCGAGCTCGGCGTCTCGCTGGTGGAGGCGAACGCGACGCGGCCCGCGAACTCCTGGTTATACCGGTTCGTGGCGAGGACCGCGGCCGTCTCCGCGTCGAGCTGGGTCATCACGTGCAGGTGTTCCCCGGACTGTGGCGGCCCCAGGCG
>JBOHST010000207.1:0-10201 GCA_050733375.1 Gemmatimonadales bacterium | reverse complement strand
TCACCGAGGTCGCGATTGACCGGTGCGCGTCCAGATCGCGATGACCCCGCAACGATTGTCGGCGTGCAGCAGCTCGCCCGGTGTCTCGCTTACGCTGCGATACACCTCCACGGCGATGATATCATCTGCCCGGGTGTCGGGCTGCATGGAAAGCGTGGCGGGAAAACCGTCCATGAGGATGTCGGGCCTGCAGCCGCGGGGTGTGCGCATCATCCGCACGGCACATCCCCCTCGCGCGCATAGCGTCCGGACGCCGGGGATGTTCCGGAGCAGGTCCACCAGCGTCGCCGGGCGGCGGCGCTCGATCTCCTCGCGCGTGATGAACACTCCCCGGCCCGACGCGCGGCGCCGCTCGAACTCCCGCAGGCTGAGATCGGTCGGGCCGGCCTCGCCGATCGTCACGACCGCCGGGAGATCGTACTCCGCGAGCTCCAGCTCGAACACGTGGCGAAGGCTGTCCCCCTCCGCGAGCTCGATCATCCAGGAGCCCATCGCGTATCCGATGGCGCGCGCCTCGAGCGCGTAGGTGCCGGCCGCCAGCCCCGCGTGAGTGAAGCGGCCGATGCTGTCGCTCGTGGTGCGCCAGGCCGTACCGGCCAGCACGAGGACCGCGTCCGGGATTGGGGCGTGCGAACGCCCGTCTAACACTTGGCCCAGGATGACTGCTGTCCCCTGCTGGGCGGACGCCGGAGGGGCAAGCCCCACCCCAGTCGCGGACACGAGAACCGCAACACAAAGGAAGGGGATGCGACCTGGCACGCGGTCCGACTCTCGGGTGAGGCAACGCAGCATGGTCCCTGCGGCCCTGGATGAGCCCCCTAAAACTAGTCGTCGGGACTGGCTTCTGAAAGCGCCCGCCCGCATCAGGCCGCCGGAAGCGGTCCGCCGCTATTGACGCCGGCCGAAGGGTGGCATATATGGAGTGAGAGACGTCGTTTGATTGGTGACTCTCACCGTCAGAGCGCCATGCCGTCACCTTCGTTGGTCACTCCGCAGTTGCGGCGGTGCCGAGGCTCGTCGCGTTTCCGTCCTGTATCAGCAGGCCGCACGTCGTCTGTCCGCTGCTCGTTCTTTCTTACACAGCGAGGGATGCTCCCATGAACCAGAAAGGTCCTGGTCTGTGCTTCGCCTTGGTGGTGCTGGCGACGCTTGCGTCGGCTGGCGCCCAGCAGATCGCGGCGCAGAACGCGGTGTTCCGCGGCACGGTGCGATCGGACCGGGGAGAGCCGCTCCCGGGCGCAATCGTGTACATCGCCGAGCTCAACATCATTGCGCCTACGACTGTCGAGGGGACATACGTGCTCACCGTGCCTGGCGCCCGAGCCCGCGGGCAGCAGTTCGCGCTGCGGGCAAAGGCCATCGGGTACAAACCCGGGACCCAGGCGGTCAACCTCGTAGCCGGTGACCAGACGCTGGACTTCACGCTCGGCCTCGATATCCACCTACTCGAGGCCGTCGTGGTGACCGGCGTGACGGGTGAGACCGAGCAGATCAAGGTGCCGTTCGCCGTCACGCGGATTGAGGCGGCCCAGATGCCCGTGCCCGCCGTGAACCCGCTGACGCAGCTCCAGGGCAAGGTCCCGGGTGTGACGGTGAAGACGACGACCGGTCGACCGGGGCAGCAGCCCGCGATCATCATTCGCGGGCCTAAGGCCATCAACGCGTCGGGGCGAGGGCAAGAGCCGCTCTACATCGTGGACGGCGTCCGTGTCACCGGCTCCCTCCCGGACATCAACCCTCAAGACATCGAGAGCGTGGAGATCGTCCGGGGCGCGGCGGGCGCATCGCTATACGGTTCGACGGCCGGGAGTGGGGTCGTGCATATCACGACCAAGTCGGCCCGGGGGGGGGTCGACCAGGTGCAGTTCCACCTCCGTACCGAGGCGGGTGTCAGCGACATCGAGCGCGACTTCGGGCTCGCGCGGAATCACACGCTGCTGATGGACGAGACCAACCAGTTCTTCTGCCAGAGCGTCTCGGGGCAGCCGCAATGCGCCAGGATCTTCGATTATGCGACGGAAGCCGCGCGTATCAACAACGTGCTGGGCGACTCGGCCCGCACCCCCGCGGGCTTCCCCATCGATCCCGGGGCCTCGACGCCGGCGTTGGCGCTTCGGTCCCTGTTCCAGTCGAAGCGCTGGCCGGGCCAGACCTTCAATGCCGTGGACCAGACGGTCAACCCCCAGCCCTTCTATACGAACGCGATGGATGTGACGGGGCGGTTCGGCAGTACCAGCGTGTTCGCCAGCTTCGCCAACACCCATGAGGGGGGCGCGATCCGGTTCCTCACGGGCTACGACCGGAACTCGGTGCGCCTCAACGTGGACCAGCGGATCGGGAGCGACTGGGCGGTAGGGGTACGCAGCTACTACGCGCGCTCGACGGCGGACGGGTTGAACCAGGTGACGGGCAACGATGCCTTCTTCCGGCTCACGCGGGTTCCCGGGAACGTGAACGTGTTGCAGCGCGATACCCTCGGGCGCCTGTTCATCCGGCCCAACCTCCAGGCGAGCGGGGCGCAGAACCAAAACCCGCTCTATCCGCTCGAGAACATCCAGCGGGAGGACGTCAACAACCGCTTCATCGGCGGGGCCCATGTCCGTTACACGCCCCTCGACTGGCTGGACATCGAGGGGAGCGCGGGATACGACGGGCTGAGGGTCAAGTTCGGGCAGTTCCAGGACAAGGGCTTCCGGGCCACGACGCAGGGATTCGCGGCCACCCAGTCGGTGGGGAGCGTCTTCCGGGGCGACTCCAGCGCGGAGGCCCTAAGCATCGGGCTCAACGCCACCATCCGAAGGACTCACCTGGGGGGCGCCCTGCGGAGCCGTGTGAACCTGCGCTACGGGTATGACCGGATCGACACCGACTTCCGAAGCGGGGCCGGCAATACCCTGGCGGTACAGGGCGTGACGACGCTCGATAACACGGCGCAGGCCACGAGGAGCACGGTCTCGCGCACCCAGTCCGAGCGTTTGGTGGACTTCGCGGGTGGTCTCAATCTCGAGTACAAGGAACGGTACATCGTTGACGCCGTGATCCGCCGCGACGGCAGCTCGCTCTTTGGAGTCGACAACCGCTGGCAGACGTTCGGCCGCGCATCGCTCGCCTGGCGCCTGACGCAGGAGCCGTGGTGGCCGACAACCCGGGTGAATGAGCTCAAGTTGCGCGGGTCGTACGGGACCTCGGGTGGCCGGCCGCGCTACGACGCGCAGTACGAGACGTTCACAGTGGGGGCCGGCGGAATCGTGAGCCCAACACAGCTCGGCAACACCAGCCTCGGACCCGAGCGCAATACCGAGCTCGAGCTGGGCGCCGACATGTTGATGTTCGACCGCCTCTTGATCAACGGCACCTACGCCCGCTCCGAGACGAAGGATCAGATTCTGGAAGTCCCGGTGGAACGCGCCTCGGGATTCGCCAGCCAGTGGCGCAACGCCGGGACGCTCCGCACCACGTCGTGGGAGCTGACGCTCAACATGCCCATCATCCAGCGGCCGAACCTCACGTGGTCGCTCGGCTTCACCTACGACCGGCACCGCACGTTCATCAAGGAGATGAGCGTGGCGCCCTTCAGTTTCGGGTCGGCGACCCAGGCCACGACGACGATGTTTCGGGCCGTGCCGGGAGAGCGCTTCGGGACGTTTTATGGCCGGAAGTTCCTGACGAGCTGCAGCGAGCTTCCCGCACCGTTGAATGCGGACTGCGGAGGCGCGCAGTCGGCGTTTCAGTTCAACGACGACGGCTTCCTCGTGTGGGTCGGGCGGGGGAACAGCTGGCGCGACGGAATCTCGGAAAACCTCTGGCAGGAGGCTCTCCCAGGGGCCAATGCTCCATGGGGCGTGGGCCTGAATTGGGGGATGCCGATCATCCTGCGCGACAACACCGGCGCTGCCCGTACGGTGCCGCTCGGTAACTCGCTGCCGGACTTCCGCTTTTCGGTCACCCAAAACTTCCGCTGGAAGCACCTCACGGTGTATGCGCTGCTGGACGCGTCCATCGGCCAGGATGTGTGGAACCAGGGCCGGCACTGGGCGCACCTCGACTTCCTGGCGCGGGAGATCGACCAGGAGGGCAAGTCTGTGGAGACGGCGAAGCCCATCGGCTACTACTGGCGGGCTGGACCGCCCGACCAAGCAGGGCTGGGCGGCTTCTACGACCTCCTGGCGCCCAACAACCGGTTTGTCGAGGACGCGAGCTACGCCAAGCTGCGCGAGCTGCTCGTTTCCTATGCCATCGGTCCGATCCTGGGCGTCGGGAACTGGGAAGTAAGCGTGGTGGGCCGGAATCTGTTCACCATCACGGATTACAAGGGGTTCGATCCCGAGGTGGGCCAGGCGGGCGGGAATGCGTCGTCTGCGTTGCTCAACGCGGTCGACGCCTTCACGTTCCCGAGCCTGCGGAGCCTTACCTTCGGGTTGTCCACGTCCTTTTGACGGCCGGCCACGTTGCCCGTGGGACACGCTTCGGTGTCCCGCGGGCGTGGACGTGCGGGAGGCATGACGATGCGCAACATCTATACGATATGCGGCCTGGTCGCTCTGTTGGGAGGGATCGCGTGCGACCAGCCGCTGGTGGCCGACAATGAGAACCAGCCCGACCGCGCGCGAGCGCTGGCGCGGGCGGCGGACGTCGAGACGTTCATCGCGAACTCGTACAACTCGGTGTTCAATGGCACTATCGGGGGCTCCAACGACGCGCTGCAGCCCGGGTTTCTCGTGATGGGGTTCGAGAGCTATTCGGGAAACTCGAACTTCAACATGGCCACGCGCGGGCAGATCCCACGCAGCTTCGTGGACAACAACCGCGGGAACCAGGCCGAGACCCTCCAGCTGCGTGATTGGACCTTCGGGCACCGCGCTGCCCGCTCGTCGGCGATCGGGCTGGCCCGGATCAACGCGGGCGTGAGCTTCGCCTCGGCGCCGCGCGACGAGCGTAACCGGGCGTTTGCCTGGTTCGTGATGGGCGCGGGCCTCGGGAACCTCGCGCTGGCCTATGACTCCGTGAGCGTGATCCGCTGGGACGACCCGCCGTCGCAGGACCACTTCCCGCTCGAGCACTACAGCGCAGCCATGCAGCGTGCGCTGGCGTACCTCGATACCGCTATCCTCACGGCGCAGAATGCCCCGGCGGGCGCGGACGGCTTCCCACTGCCGGTTTTATTTTTGAACGGGGCCACGGGAGGGTTCGCTGGCGGCGCTGTGAGCCAGGCGGACTTCATTCGCTTCATTCGTTCCCACAAGGCGCGGTTCCGGGCGAGCGTGGCGCGAGACCCCACCGAGCGAGTGGCCGTGGACTGGAACGCCGTCATCGCCGATGTGCAGAACGGCATCACGCGCGACTACCAGCTGAATGGCAATCCCGCCGGCGGCTGGTCGGTGATCTGGCCGCTCCAGCATTATCTGTTCCAGAGCTGGCACCAGATGTGGGGACTGATCGTGGGGATGGCGGACACGTCAGGCGGCTACAACACGTGGCTGGGGCTCTCGGATGCCGCGAAGGTCCCCTTCGTGGTGCAGACGCCGGACCGCCGCTTCCCGGCGGGGGCAAGCCGCGCCACGCAGAACGCCAACTCTCCGGTCGTGCCGCCCGCAGGGCTGTACTTCCGGAACCGGCCGCCCGGCGCGGACGTGCTGACGACGAACACGTTGGCCAACTCGTTCTACGATCACTACCGCTTCCAGGCGTTCTTCAACGCCACGCGCATCGGCTCATACCCGGTCATGACGCGGGCCGAGATGAACGGGTTGATTGCGGAAGGGGCGGTCCGCACCGGGCAGTGGGCGCTAGCGGCGCAGTTCATCGACAGCTCGCGAGTCCGCAACAACCTGCCCGCGGTCGCCGGGATCGCGGATTTGACGACGCCGGTGCCGGGCGGCGCGGCCTGCGTGCCCAAGGTGCCGGCCCCGCCCAGCTACACCTCCGCCGCGTGCGGCAACATCTTCGAGGCGATGAAGTGGGAGTATCGCATGGAGACGGCCTTCACGGGCTACGGCAACTGGTACTTCGCTGGCCGCGGCTGGGGCGATCTGCCCGAAGGGACGCCAGTCCACTTCCCGGTGCCGTATCAGGAAATGGACGTACGCGTGCAGCCCTTCTACAACATCGGCGGCGCTGGGCTGCCCGGCGGGGCGGCGCGGGGCACCTACGGCCGCTAGCCATGGATGGGCTACTGCGCCGGCTCGCAGCCGCGCTCGCCTTGGTGGGGGGATCAGCATGCCACTCCTACCACCCGGTCCTCACGACCCCAGCGCCCGGGTCGCGCGTGGTCGTCGACCTGAGCGATGAGGGGCGATTCCGGGTGCGCGGCCTAATCGGGCCGGAAGTCGCCCGAGTCGAGGGTGCCCTGGTCGCCGCCACCGACAGCGCGTACGGCATCCGCGTGTCCGAGACCTTCGCCATCACGGGAGCGCGGAGCCGTTGGAGCGGGGAGGAGGTGACGTTGCCGCGCCAGTATGTTCGCAGCGTCGCCGAGCGCCGCCCCGCGCGCGGGCGCACGGTGATCGCCGTGCTGGGGGGGCTCACAGCCGCGACGGCGTTCATCATCACCCGCAATCTGTTCGGCCTGGGGGGTGGTGGCGACGGGTCTCCCGGAGGTGGTGGGGACGAACAGTGACCTTCTTCACGTTGAGGCTGCTCATGACTCCTACTCGATTGTTCGCGCTGTGTCTCGCCGCCGTGGCGGTCGCCGCCTGCGGCGACGAGGGATTGGGGCCGCCGCCTCCGGTGGGGGGGCTGCGGTTCATCAACGCCGTGGCCGATACGGGCGCCATGGACTTCCGTGTCGTGGACATCGTGGGCGATGCGCCGCAACTGCTCGAGAACGCGTTCCGCGCGCTCACGCCGTATCAGGCGGTACAAGCCGGGACACGCCATCTGAAGGTGTTCATGACACCGTCGCGCACCGACACGACCGTCGGCTCGCCCCTGGTCTGGGACACGAGCTTCACCTTCGCGGCCGGGGCGAACTACAGCGTTATCATGACCGGGCTTGCCCGCACGGGGTCGAGCCCCTCGCTGCGGATGCTGATCATCACCGACGACGCGCCGACGCCAGCGGTCGGACAGATCGGCATCCGGGTGGTCAATGTGGGGAGCGGTTTGGGGGCCGTCGACGCGTTCACCCGGACCGGCGTCGAATCGCCGCCCGGCGCGTCGCTCCTGACCAACTTGGCGTTCGGCAGTGCCGGCTCGTACAGCGCCAGAGACACCGCGAGGTTGAGCGTCGCCGTGACGGCGGCGGGGAGCCTGAGTCACCTCACTCTGGCAGGCGGCCCTCGCGGCGTCGCTGGAATCGCGGGGATGTTGATTCCGGGCTCGGTGCTTACTGCGCTGATCGTGCCCCCGTCGGTTGTCGGGAGTGCCGCGCCCCAGGGCGGGAGGCCAGCGGCTATTGCCATCCAACTGGCCACGCGCAGCAACGACACGGTCACGGTTCGGAGTGGAACCAGGTCAGTCTTGACGAACCGGTCCCCCACGGCGGCGGATTCGGTGGTGGGCACCACCGGGGTAGCGTCGGGCGTCACTGGCAGCGATGTCGTGTTCGTCTCCGGTGCGGCGGAGGCAGAATACAACGATTGGCAGTCAGTCTTAGGGGGGGCCGATTCGCTGGCGTCGTGCACCCCAACCGATCCAGGAGATACGTCGACGAGATGCAATGCGACGAATGTGATTGCCACGACCCATTTCAGGTTCCGATACCGCATGGTGGGGACGCCGGCATCGCCGGCGACGGGAACACCCGTGTACAGGATCTATCCGGTCGGCTCTACATCTGACTATACCAGCCCGGCCATCCTCTACCTCAGCGACCGCCGCCCGTGATGTCGGGGCCCTGCGCGGACCGGCCGTTCGCGGTGCGCGGCTACGGCGACGGGCGCCAGCGGGGCAAAAAATCGAGGGTGCCCCCCCTCGTCACCCGCACGAGCCCGCTGCCGTCGGCCCGCATCACGAAGAGGTCGCCGTCCGAGTCAAACGCGAGTCGCGTCCCGTCGGGGGACCACGCGGGCGCCTCATCGGGCACCGCGCTATCCGTGAGGCGGACCGCGCCGCTGCCGTCCGCGTTCATCACGTAGATCGCAAAATCCCCGTCGCGGTCCGCGTGGAAGGCGAGCTTCGTTCCATCGGGCGACCAGGACGGCGAGAGGTCACGGCCGGGGTTGTTCGTGAGGTTGGTGCGGTTGCTCCCGTCGACGGCGCTCATCACGAGGATGTCGGTGTTGCCCCCGCTGTCGGACACGAACGCGATCCGCGTGCCATCCGGCGACCAGGCGGGATGCCCGTCGTCCGCCGAATCACTGGTGGTGAGCTGGAGCAGCCCGGTCCCATCGGCATTCACGACGTGGATCTCGTAATCGCCGTCGCGGTCGGAGGCAAACGCGATCTTCGCACCGTCGGGCGACCACGCGGGCTGGATATCGGCCATCGGGTGGGTCGTCAGCTGCCGCGCCGCGATGCTGTCCACGTGCATCACGTAGATGTCCAGGTTCAACGAACGGTCGGACTCGAACGCGATCCTCGCCCCGTCCGGCGACCAGGCGGGCCAGAAGTCGTACGCCAGGGTGTCGGTTAGCCTGCGCACCAGGCCGTCGTCGAGATTCAAGACGAACACGTCGAACTGGCCCAGGACCGGGTTGCTCGCGTAGACGAGCTCCCCTGTCCCCGGGTCCGGTCCGAACGATTCTCCGCCCACGCACCGCGTAGCCGCGAAGAGCACCGCGCTGCCGGCGAGCGCGGCAAGCAAAAGGCGGATCGGACGGGTGGCCACCAGCGGATCTCCGTGGGGACGACGGCTTCAATGTACGGGCCGCCTCATCGGCCGGGAAGAGCAGCGCATGCCGTCGGCCCTAGCCACCCTGGTTGCCAAACTGCAGATTCTCGACTGAGCTCGACCGCCTGTCCAATGGGGGCCGGAGGGGCCGGTGAGACCACCACTCTCACAAAGGAGGCCGTCATGAACACTCGACTCTCGGTGACATGCGCAGTCACGCTGTTGCTCCTGCTCGGTGCGCCGGCGTGGGCGCAGAACCAGGGCACGATCGAAGCAGGAGCGTATGCCCAGTTGAACAACTACGACAATTCCCTGAACCTCGACAACGCGCTCGGTGTGGGCGGTCGGGTCGGCGTCTTCGTCCTGCGAGGGCTCGCTATCGAGGCGGGTGTATCTCGCACATCGACGGGCGGAGTGACCCACACGCCCGTTCGCGCATCGCTGGCGTACAGCGTGCCGGCCGGTTCCGCTGCGGAGATCGTGGTGGGCGCGGGATACGTGCGGAACAAGTATGGCGGTACGGTCGATGTGTCCGAGGACGGAGTCTCCGGCTTCCTCGGCCTCCGCGCGCACGTCCGGAGCGCGTTGGCGGTGCGGATTGACGCCGTGCTGGACTACGTCGGCCGCCCGGCGAACCAGGTACGAGCGGTGCCGTACAACGGTAACCTCGGGCTGCACGTGGGCGTGAGCTGGCTCGTGAACCCCCTGGGTCGCGCCACGCGCTGACCGCTGGCTCCGCGCAGCGACGGGCCAGGCGCCTCTCGCCCGGCCCGTTACTACGCGGACGTCAACACCGGTCGCAAACCCGCTTTGCAACGTCCATTCGACGTGTTGGCCGGCACGCACGAGAAGTGCCTCGGAGGTCATGCGAGCCGGTGATCCGATCGCGTTGGCCTCGAGCCGGACCGTCCGTCCGGGGCCGACCATGCGGTGGCGGCGCCCGCAGCAGGGACGGCGCCCACGCGAGCGCGCTGGCCGTCGGTGATGACCTGAATGTTGACATCGAGCCAGTGGCGGTTCGTCACCGTCAAACTCCACTCGGTTTCCGGGAGGGGGTCGGACTCGGCGCCGCGCCCTCGGACGCAGCCGGCTGCCGCCGCAATGAGCAAAAGGAAGGCCACGCCACCACGGTCCCATCGGGAACCGACCATCAAGATGATTGTGCCGGGCGCCCGGCGGTATTGTCAAGGCACGGTGCGGCGAGCGGCGAGGCGCACTCCCTGGAAGCAGGCGTGCGCTGTCCTGTTTCGACGACGACAGCGCAGGGACGGTGCCATCTGTTCCCTTGCGGAATCGCGTGACGCGCATCACTATCCATAGTGGGCCGGGCTGTTGCTCGGATCTTGGAGACAGTTGAGCCGTCACCCGTCGGGCGTTCTCCCAAGTCGTTGGGTGCCCGCGCGTGGACCTGTGGAATAGACTCAGTCGGAT
>JBOHST010000206.1:0-4652 GCA_050733375.1 Gemmatimonadales bacterium | reverse complement strand
CGACCGCAGTGGGCGGGCCTTTCTCCGCTTGTACCGGTTCACCCCGCCCTGCCTTTCACTCGGGCGCAACGAGCCGGCGCTGAGGCGCTACGACCGCGCCGCCATCGAGCGGCTCGGCCTCGACGTGGTCCGACGCCCGACCGGCGGTCGCGCCGTCTGGCACGAGCACGAGCTTACCTATGCCGTCGCGGCCCCGGTGGCCGCTTTCGGGACGCTGCGCGCGAGTTACCGTGCGATCCATGAGCGGCTGGCCGCGGCGCTGCGTCGCCTCGGGGCGGCCACGGGGCTGGCCGCGGACCGCGGCGCCCCGGCACTGGACGACGCTTCGGGGGCCTGCTTCGCAGCGCCGGTGGGTGGCGAAGTCGTCGTAGCCGGGCGCAAGCTGGTCGGGTCCGCGCAAGTGCGGCACGGCTCGGCGTTCCTGCAGCATGGCTCGATGCTGCTCGACGGGTCCCAGGAACGACTGCAGGCGATCAGCCATCGGCCCTCGTCAGCCGCCGGCTCCCATACCACGCTCGCCGCAATCCTGGGCCGTTCGGTTGGCTTTGATGAAGTGGCATCAGCGGTTGCGGCCTCCTGGGGGGAGCCGCTCACGCCATCCACGCAACCGCCCACGACCGTGGACGAGCTCTTGCGGGTCCGCACATCCGCCTTCCGGGACCCTGCGTGGACCTGGCGACGCTAGACCTGGCGCCGTGAGGGGGCGCGGTGGAATCTTAAGGGCCATGTCCACCGCCCTGTTGCGCGCCGCGGGTCGGCGTTCCGCCATCGTCATCGCCGCCCTCGCTCTCGGCTTCACCGGCTGCACCCGACGCGGCGGCTGTCGCGGAGAGTACTGCGGTGCGGTCGTCATTGCCGGAATCGGACAGGCGACGAGTCTGCTGCCGCCGGTCACCGACCAGTCGCTGGACCGCGATATCTACGACCAGATCTTTCTCAAGCTGGCCGACGTCGGGCCGGACGGCAACACGATCGGCGAAGCCGGATTCGAGCCGCAGCTGGCCCGCAGCTGGGAGTGGAACGACCCGCTCACGCTCACCTTCCACCTCGATCCGCGTGCGCGCTGGCAGGACGGGCCGCCGGTGACCGCCGCCGACGTGGCGTTCTCGTTTCACGCCTACACCGACACGGTGGTCAACTCGCCGTACAGCGTCACGCTGCGCCACATTGCCTCGGTCACCGCAACCGATTCGCTCACCGTGACGTTCCGGTTCCGCGATCGCTACCCCGAGATGTTCTTCGATGCGGTCTATCAGATTCGCGTCCTGCCGGCCCACCTGCTGCAATCGGTGCCGCGCGACCAATGGGGCACCACGGCGTTCGGCCGGGCCCCCGTGGGCGACGGTCCGTACCGCTTCGTGCGCTGGACACCCGGGGAGAGTATCGAGCTCGTCGCCGACTCCACGTTTTTCCTGGGCCGGCCGCACATCCGGCGACTCGTGTGGCGGGTCGTGGCCGACATCCCAACCGCCGTGACACAGCTCGTCGCGGGCGAGGTGGACGCGCTCCAGGTACTGATGACTCCGCCCAACATCGCCCGTGCCCGGGCGGCGGACCGCCTGGCGCTGTACCCCTACGCGGGGACCGCCTACGGGTTCTTGGGATTCAACCTGCGCGCCAACGGCAAGACCGGACGGCCGCACCCGATCTTCGCCGATCCAGACGTGCGGCGCGCGCTGATCTTCGGCACCGATCGCGAGCGCATGGTGCAGAGCGTCTTCGCCGGCGCGGCGAAGGTGCCGCCGGCGCCGATCTCCCAGGTCTGGTCGTCGCTCTGGTTCCCCGACCTGCACGTGCCGCCGTATGACACCGCGCAGGCGGTGCGGCTGCTGGAGTCGCGCGGCTGGCGCGACACCAACGGCGACGGCATCCGGGACCGCAACGGACGGAAGCTCGCCTTCCGCATCGCCGTGCCGACGACGAGCGCGGTTCGCATGCAGTATGCGACGCTGTTGCAGGAGCAGCTGCGGCAGGTGGGGGTCGAGGTCCAGATCGACGGGATGGATCCTGCGGCGCTGCAGGAGCGCATGCGCGCCAGCCAATACGACGCGGCCCTCCAATCGTGGGTGACGGATCCGACTCCCTCGTCCGGCATGCCGCAACTGTGGCGGCGGGGGGGCAGCTCGAATTTCGGCCGCTACGACAGTCCAGTGTTTGACCGCCAGGTGGATCAGGCCATCAAGGCCGCCACGCCGCTACTGTCTTCGGCCGCGTGGCGGGCGGCGTTAGAGACGCTTGCGCAAGATGCCCCGGCCATGGTCCTGTACGCCCTCGACAACGTCGCGGCGATCGACCGCCGTGTCGCCGACGTTCGGATCCGGCCGGATTCGTGGGTGGCGCTCATCCGTACCTGGCGAATCCCCCCCGACCGGCTGACCGAACGGGATCGCGTGGGGCACTGAGTGACGGCGTGGCTCCTGCGGCGGCTCGCCGCCGCCCTGGCCATCATTTTCGCCGTCGTCACGCTCTGTTTCGTCGCGATCCACCTCGCTCCGGGGACGCCGTTCCTCCCGGGCCAGGACCGCCCGATCGATCCCGCCGTCGTCGAGCGGCTGCGGGCGCGGTTCGGGCTCGACCAACCGTTGCCGGTGCAATACGCCCGCTACCTCGGCGCCCTGGCGCGCGGCGATCTGGGTCAGTCGTTCAGCCAGCGCCGGCCCGTCGCCGACGCAATTGCCAGCGCGCTCCCCAACACCCTGCTGCTCACCGGCACAGCCCTCGCGATCGACTTTCTGCTGGGCGTGGTGATCGGGGTCGTCCAGGCCGCCCGGGCGCGACGGCGACTCGACGTGGCGCTCACGAACGCGACGCTGTTCTTCTATTCTCTTCCCACCTTCTGGCTCGGGCTCGTGCTGCTGCTGCTGTTCGGCCAGTGGCTCCACTGGTTCCCCGTCGGCGGCGTGACCGATCCGGTGTTGCACGACTCGATGTCGCTCGGGCTCCGGCTGCTCGATCGATTGCGCCACCTGGCGCTGCCGGCCCTGACGCTGGGGTTGGTGGGCGCCGCCGGCACGGCCCGCTATCAGCGCGCGGCCTTGCTCGAAGCACTGGGGGAGGAGTACGCGCGGACCGCGCGCGCCAAAGGCCTGACGGAGCCGCGCGTATTGGTGAACCATGCGCTGCGCAACGCCCTGTTGCCGATCGTCACCCTGCTCGGCGTCGCGTTGCCGTTCCTGCTCACGGGCGCCGTGGTCGTCGAAACGGTGTTCACGTGGCCGGGGCTCGGCAAGCTCGCCGCAGACGCGATTGCCGGCCGCGACTATCCGCTGGTCATCGCTACGACCCTGCTCTCGAGCGTGCTGGTGGTGCTGGGGAGCCTGCTCGCGGACCTCCTCGCTGCCGCCGCGGATCCCCGCGTGCGCCTGCGGGCGTGAGCGCCGCCACCTGGCTCGCGCTGGTCGCGGCGGTCCTCTGGACCGCCGCCTGCGTGGCGTGGTTGCGGCGTCGGGCCAGCCGCGCCAGAGGCGAGGCCGGACGCCGCTTCTTCCGATACCCGATGGCGACGCCCGGCCTCGCGGTGCTCGTGTTCTTCGCGACGATCGCGCTCGCCGCCCCGTTGCTCGCTCCATACCCGCCGTGGCTACAGCTCGACATCGTCCAACTCCAGAACCTCCCGCCCAGCTGGCGCCACCCGTTCGGCACGGATCTCTACGGCCGCGACGTGTGGAGCCGCGTGCTGTACGGCGCCCGCGTGTCGCTCGGCGTGGGGACGCTCGGCATGCTCCTGGCCGTCACGCTCGGCGCGCTGGTGGGGGCCACGGCCGGATACTTCCGTCGCTCGGTGGACGCCGTGCTGATGCGCCTCGTGGACGTGGGACTCGCGGTGCCGCGGATCTTCGTCGTGCTCGTCGTCATTGCGTTGTGGGACCGGTTGGCAGTGCTGCCGCTCGTGCTGCTGCTCGGGTGCACCGGATGGTTTCCCACCAGCCGCCTGGTGCGCGCGGAGGTGCTCTCGTTGCGCGAGCGCCCCTTCACCGATGCCGCCCGCGCGCTCGGCGTGGGCCCGTGGCGCGTTATCTTTCGCCACGTCCTGCCGAACGCCGCAGCGCCGCTCATCGTATCAACCGCGCTCGGCATCGGGAACATGATGTTGCTCGAAGCCGCGCTCTCCTTCCTGGGGGTCGGAATCCAGCCGCCGCGCCCCAGCTGGGGGAACATGATCGCCGACGGCCGGGAGCAGCTCGCGACGGCGCTGTGGACCTCGCTCTTCCCCGGCCTCGCCATCGCGGTCGTGGTGATGGCACTCAACGCCGTGGGCGACGGCGCGCGGGACGCCTTCGACCCGCGCCAGGAGTCCGCATGACGGAGCCGTTGCTCCGCGTTCGCGACCTGAAGACGTATTTCGTCACCGACCGCGGCGCCGGCACGGCGCGGGCGGTGGACGGCGTGTCGTTCGACCTGCAACCGGGTGAGACGCTCGGCATCGTAGGGGAATCGGGCTGCGGCAAGACCGTCACGTCGCTCTCGATCCTGCGGCTCATCCCCGAACCGCCCGGGCACATCCGGCCCGGCAGCTACATCGAGTTCGAGGGTCGCAACCTCCTGACGCTCGCGCCCAAGGAGCTGCGGGCCATCCGCGGCAACCGCATCGCGATGATTTTCCAGGAGCCGATGACGTCGCTCAACCCGGTGCTCACGATCGGCGATCAGGT
>JBOHST010000205.1:0-6740 GCA_050733375.1 Gemmatimonadales bacterium | reverse complement strand
CCAGCCCGGCGGGGTTGTAATACAGCGCGGACACGTCGGTGGTCAGGGCCGCGTACGCCCCGCCCAGCGCCGCGCCGCGGGCGCCGGCGCCCAGCAGCAGGAACTCGCCGCTGGTGCTGCCGTAGCCCGTATTGTCCTGCGCGGTCTGGGCCCCGAGCGGCGCCACGGTCAGCGCCGCCAGGCCCATGAGCGTGCCGAGCACGCGAGTCAGTCGATGCGTCATGGTTGTGATCTCCTCACGGCGCGAAGTTGACGACAGTGAACCGACCCACCTTGGATTTCCCGTCCGGGGTCTCGACGTGATAGAAGTACACGCCGCTCGCCACGAACTGGTTGTTCCGGTTGCGGACGTTCCAATTCAGGGCGCCGCCGCCGGTGGGGTCGTTGTGCGTGAGCACGTTGACCAGGATCCCACCCACCGAGTAGATGCGGACGATGGCCCGCGCCGGCAGGTTGACGAACTTGAGGATCTTGGTGTTGGCCGTCGCCTCGAGGGCGTTGGATACGTAGTACGGATCCGGCACCGTATGGACGCGGTTCAGGTTCGCCGCCGTGACGCTGGTCGGATCGAACGTGGAGCCGGTGTACGCAATCGCGGCTCGCAGCCCGGGCACGGCCGGCGGCCGGACCTCGTTCGTAAACGCATAGCTCCCCGTCGAGCCGGTGATCACCCCCGAATAGAACCGGGCATTCCACACCGTCCCCGCCGCCGGGAGCGCGGTCATCTGCATCAGGAAGTAGTGCCCGTTCAGGTAGAAGATGAACCCGTTGCCGCTCGCGGCGAGCACATTCGTACCGGCGTAGGTCGAGGCCGTCGCCGCGATCGGCGACAGCCGGGCGTGGTTCTGGAGCACGGCGGGACTCTGCGCCGCGCCGCCGCACTGGGCGATATAGCTCGGCACCGGCGCGACGCAGTAGCCGTCAGACCACGTCAGCAAGTTGTTCTTGCCGTCCGCCGTCGACGCCGCTGTCGTGCCGCCCAAGATGAACGACGAATCGTTCAGGATGCCCCAGGAGGCGCGGATCTTCGTATCGAACGGCACCGGGACTCTGTGGGTCAGGTCGACCACCGAGTCGATCGCCCCGTTCGCCCCCCAGAGCACCTTGAAATCGGCCGCCCGCGTCACGGTGGCCGTAACGCCCTCAAGGTTACGCTGCGGGACGTTCGGCACGGTGTTGTAGGACAGCGGGTGGAACAACACGTCCACGCCCGGGAGCGCACCGGCGGTTTTCGTGAGCACCGCCTGCACGCAACCGCCCGGGGAGGTGGGGCAGTGCGACGAATTGGGATCGTCGGTGTTCTCGTTGGGCGTCCCCGACCACCAGCGCGGGCCGTTGAAATCGGAGTTGGCTGGATCGCCGTTGATGCTGCCGCGGCCCCAGCTGGTGAGGCGCCAGGTCCCAGGCACGTTCACCGTGCTGCTGCCGAACAGCTGGTAGCTCGCGTCGCCGCCAAAGCGGGCCGCTTGCGTTTGGTCGATGTTGGTCGCCGGGAAGCTCGCGCTCGCCGAGTTGGGAGTGCTGAAGGCGTCGACGTGGACCGGAATGGCCAGCGACGTCGGTGCCCCGGAGCCTTGGGCGGTGACGTAATAGACCGGGTCGATCCCCGGGCCGATGAGGTCGGATTGGATCCCCGGCACGACTGAATCGACCGTGAGGGCGATCGAGCCGCTGGCGCCCAACAACTCGGGCAGGAACGAGGCGAGGCCGAGCCCCAAGCCGTCCGTCGGTGGGACTGGGCCGGAGAACTTGCCGGTCGCCGGGTCGATGACCAGATCCGACCCGGAGAGCACGGAGCCGTTGGCGGCGAGCAGCTGGAACGTGCTCGTGCCGCTCACCGTCTGCCCGGAACTCGTCTGCGGCGCCACGGTCTTGGGAATGCGGGCCGACTCGATCGCCGACGGCCCCGATTTGAGCGAGTTGACGTCGAACGCCGTGACCGCGTAGAAGTACGTGAAATTGTTGCGCACGCTGCGGTCCGTGAACGAGAACGACACGCCGGTGTTGGTCAGCGCCGGGTTCCCCCCGCTGGCGCCACCGGAAACGGTGGTGTCGGCGGTCAGGACCAGCACGCTCGAATCGGCCAGCGCCACCCGGCCGCCGAGGGGCACCTGAATCACGTTCCCCACCAGGTCGTGCTCCACTCCCGTCGCCGACGGGAAGGCGTCGGGACAGTCCTGCTGGATGCCCAGCTCCGGCGCGCACTGGCTGATGCCATTGCCGTCCAGGTCTTCCTGGTAGGCGAAGGTCCCCGAGAAGTCGACCAGGGAGGTCCCCGCGTAGTCGAACTGGGCGATGAGCCGCAGGTCGCCAGTGGTGCGCCCCCGGTAGAGGCGGTAGCCCTCGACGTCGTATTGCCGGAAGTTCGGATCGTACAGCACCGACGTCGGATCCGAGGCGATGGCGAAGAACGGATCGCCGCCGCCCGGCTGCACCGTTTCCGACGTGGACTTCTGCCACACGACGGTCACCTGGTTGTCGCCCGGGATGAGGAAGAAGGGCGGCGTAGTGGGCGAGAACGGCAGCAGGAACTTGTTGTCGAACACGGCTTGCGCCACCAGCGCCTTGTTGAGCAGCGAGCGCGGCACGGTCGTCACCTCGTCCTGCGTGATCGCGAAGTTGCTGTCGCGGTCCTCCTGGGTGACCCAGCCCATCGCCCGCTCGATCGGACGGACCAGCGTGGTGTCGAGTCCGAGCTGCTGGCTGTTGGCCGGAATACCCGGCAGGAATCCCGCGGCACTGCCGATGAACGGCACGACCACCGCCGTGGGGGCCGCGAAGATGTACGCCACCACGATGCTCTGCGACTCCCCCGGGTTGAGCGTCAGCGGTCCGGACGACTGGAAGAACCGGATGTCCCGGATCTGCTGGTCCAGGTAGCAGAACTTCCTGGTCAGCTGCTGGCCCTGGAAGGTGCAGGGGTTGTCGCCGGCGGCCGGATCGGACTTGCCCGAGAGGTAGCGGAATAACTGGTTGACGCCGGTCGCATCGGGGTACCCGGTCGTGGCGTTGACCGTATTCGAAAAGATCGTGAGCCCGACCTGGTTGCCCAGGGCATCGAGCGGGGATTTGAGGTATTTCACCCCGATGAAGCCCGGCGACGGCACGAACGGCGGCCCGAAGATGTCGTTCGGGAACAGCCAGGACGGCTCGAGGAAGTCGGACTTGTAGGTGTTGCCGAGGCTGAACGGCACCACCGCCGTCGAGAAGTTGCTGCCCGCGTCGCCGACGTCCATGTCGGCGAAGAACGCGGCATACGTGTTCGTGAGGGTGTAGCCGGCGTCGGGGATGTCGAGCCCGAAGCGGGCCTCGTTGCGGTCTTGGAAGTTGGCCCCGATCGCCGCGATTTCACCCTGGATCGCCGGGTCGAGGCCGGCGTACACCGACGCGGTCCGCGCGGTCACGTTGTAGAACGTGTACACGAAGTACACGACGTCTTCGTTCCCGGTGGGGTAGTTCCACGCCATCCCGCGCTCTTCCACCAGGATGCCCATCGGGTGCGTCCGACCCGACAGGAACGCCGGGTTGCCTTCCCAGGTGCGCACCCACAGGTCCTGCTGCGAGATGTTATCGCGGTTCAGCAGCACGGGGTGGTACAGCGACGCATCCCGGACGACCGCCCCATTGGGCCAGGCGGCGGCATCGCCCAGGTCGAGCGAGTTGAACACGAGCGTGATGGGATCGCCCGCGGACTGGGTGCCGCGCGGGTCCATGAAGTAGGCGCCGACCGTGTCCCCCGCCCACGCGAACCCGGCGGTGACCGGGATCGTGCCGGCGAGCTGCAGCCCGGAGTTGAAGACGTATTGATCCGGGCTGCCCTTCGGCCAGAAGCCGCCGCCCACGACCGGGGAGTTGGTCGGGTCGACGCAAATCTCGCCCAGGTTGTTGATGCCGCAGAAGACGCGGTTCACGTTCATGATGCCGAACGTGAGCGCGAACAGGTTGAGGCTGGACCGCCTCCCCGGCCGGCCGGGCGCCGGCTTCGCCGACGCCGTGGCCAGGTCGACCGTGGCGACGAGCAACGCCGTCGCCACGGCGGCGCGGCCTACGCGAGTAAACCAGGTTGAACGCATATCGTATCCCTCTCGGGTCTAGAGCCATGGAGCGGCGCCCGTTGCCGGGCGCCGCCCCGCGTTACGTGTGCGTCAGAAATTCAGCTCGAAGCCGACGCGGATGTGTCGGGGCGCTCCGTAAAACGTCTGGACCCCGTTGAACAGATCGTAGAACGCGTTCAGCGCGGTAGCCTGTTCGGCCAACGTGTACAGGCCATCGCCATCGCCGAACCGCGCCTCGGTGCGGCGCAGCAACACGCAGTTCACCGGGCCCGCGTCCGACGCCGTCCAGGTGCTGCAGGGCGGGCGCAGGTCGATCGAGCCGTTGCTGAGCACATACGCGGGGCTTTGGCCAAAGGCCTCGTTGCGCAAATCCGCGAACTCGGGGCTGAGCGACGTTTCCCGATCCCGCGCGTTCACCACGTCGTCCGTCTCCGCGAACAGCTGCGTGACGTTCTTGAAGTTCAGCGCGTTCCGCAGGTCGGCGAACAGCGTGATGTCGGCGCGACCCAGTCGGACACCCTTGTTGATCACCAGATCGACGTTCTTGGTCCATGGCAACGTGGACGAGTTCACCGGCTCCACCGAAGCGCTGACCAGACCGAAGTTCGTCCGCGGGGCGCGGGCCCCGGAACCCGTGTTGCGCACCCGCGTGTAGGGCAGGCCGCTCACGGCCCGGAAGGTCGCGAACAGTCCGACGTTCTGCAACACGGCGCCCAGCGTGGTGCCCCGCCGCCAATCGGTGGGGACGGTGAGCGACGCGGTGCCCACGAAGTTGTGGGCCCGGTTGTCGTCCGTCGGGAGCGGCTGCTCCGGCGGCGCCTGCCGATCGCCGGTCACCTGCGAGATCTGGCGCGAGGTGGTGCGGAGATAGGAGAACGGATCCGACCCGGTGCCGCGGGCCACCTGGAACGTGTAGCCGCCGGAGAAGGCCAGCCAGTTCCCGACCCGCTTGTCGAGCTTCAGGTCGATGCCACGGGCGTAGCCGAAGTCCGCCGTCGTCAGCACGTTGACGTTCACCACGTCCCCGGGGACCGCCGGGTCGGCGTACGGCAGGATGCGGTACGCCAGGTCCGAGACCTTGTCCTTGTTGTACGCAGACACGTCGAGCACCAGGTCCGGGCCGAACGCATGCCGGACGCCGAACTCGAATTGGATCGTTTTCCCGAAGCCGACGTCGCGCCCGAACGCGTCGTTCGTGTTGGTGAACGCCAGGTCGTTGTTCGAGCCCGAGAGCAGCGTCAAGAAGTCGGGCGTCTGCACCTGGTGGGCGTACGACATCCGGAAATCGGTCCGTTCCGTGATCGGGAACGACACCCGCAGCCGCGGCGACAGCGTGCTGTGCGCCTCGGCGGGCGTGAAGACGGCCGCCAGCGACGCGGCATAGGCGGCGTCATTCGTCGCCGCCGCGGACTGCCACGCCGGGTTCGTGAAGATGCGGCCCGGGGTGTTGGAGAACAGCGCCTTCGTATCCATGTAGTCGTACCGGATGCCGAGCTCGATCACGACGTCACCCAGGTCGAGCCGGTCCGCCGCCCACGCCGCGTACGTCACCGGCTTGGCGGTAAAGACGTCCATGAACGTTTGCCGCAGGAAGTTCGAAGCCCAGTACCGGATATTGCTCTGCTTCAACTCGCCGCCGAAGTTCAACCGGTGGAACCGGTTCACCTGCCAGTCGGCCTGGGCGAACGCCCGGTAGCGATCCTCCGCATTGAGCGTCCCGGTGGCCTCGAACCCTTGCGTGAACCACGAGCCGCGCAGCATCCCGTAGGGGTTCATACGGTACGGCTGGATGTTGCGCAGATCTTCGCGGTCCAACAGCGAGGTCCGCTGACCGGTGTTGGTGCGCACGTTCCGAATGATCTGGTCGGTGGTCGGGAACGGCAGGTCCCCGAAGCCGGCGAAATTGAGCGACGAGAACTCGATCCCCATCGTCGGATTGCGCGTCCCGAGCTCGGAGGCCGGATCGAGCGGCCCTTCGATGCGCCGCTCCTGGCCCCAGCTCAGGTTCACGTTCAGCGCGAGGTTGCTCTCGGCCGACTTGAAGAACGAGTGGGTCAGGTTGAGGACCGCGAGGCGCTGCCAGGTGTGCAAGCCGGTGTAGAGCGCCGGGTTGCCGATGTTGGTGCCCGGCCAGTTGCGGCGCTGCTGCCCGCTCGCGATGCCGCTGAGCGCGATGTTCGACCCACCGCCGTACGAGTAGGCCAGCTTGCCCGACGTCTGGATCGTGCTGTTCCAGTTCATCGGACGGCGACGACCCTGGCACTCGAAGCCGAAATTGGCCGACGCATCGCACTGCCCGGCGAACTGCACGAACCGCGGCACCGCCACCGACTGGGTGCTCCCGGTTCCCAATGGGACGGACACCGTAGTGTCAAACCCCGCCATGACGTAGGACGGCACCTCGTGTGAGCCGAAGCCACGGAACGCCGACTGCTGTCCCTGGACCACGCCCGAGAGGAAGAACCGCAGGTTGCTCACCAGCGGGATCGGTCCGCCGATCGAGCCCTCGAACCGGTTGAACCCAACGCTGATCGCGTCGCCGAACGGCTCGTCGGAGGTGTAGCTCACGCCACCGGCCAACCGCTCGCCACCGGTCCGGGTGGTGTAGGAGATGATGCCCGACTGCGCGTCGCCGAAATCGACGCCAATCGCGCCCGTCGTCACCGACGCCTCTTCCACCGCGTT
>JBOHST010000204.1:0-3423 GCA_050733375.1 Gemmatimonadales bacterium | reverse complement strand
TGGCGGCGTGGCTGGCGGCCAAGGGTGGGCAGTCCGAGCGGTTCGTCCGCCAGGAGATCGCCGCCATCCTCGAAACCCTGGATACGCTGCACCGCGGGCAGGCGCTGCACCGCGATCTCACGCCGTTCAACGTGTTCGTGTGTGAGAACGAGCGCATCAAGCTGGGCGACTTCGGCATCGCCACCCACCAGCGCAGCCAGCTCGGCGTCACCGCCGACGCGTTCAATCCCTTGGGCGCGCCGACCGAGATCGCCTGGGGGAAGGTCAGGAAATGGCAGCAGCGCGACGACATCTACCAGGTGGGCCAGCTGATCGCGATGCTGCTCCGCGGTGACGTGACCAGCCCGATGCGCACTCGCGACGTCCGCCGGCTCCCCTGCAGCGATCACCTGAAAGAGGTGATCCATCGCTGCCTGGGTGCGCGCGCCAAGCGGTACCAGGCGGCGGCGGAGCTGATCGCCGCGCTGCGACACCGGCCCAAGGAGCTCGCGACCGGCCGCATCCGGAGTCTCGCCGGCCGGCGCCTGTCGTTCACGGGGTTCCTGCGTCGCCCCCGGCGAGAGGCGATCGCGGCGGCCAAGCGAGCGGGCGCAATGGTGCAATCGGGCCCCGGCCCTTCCACCGACGTCCTCGTGCGCGGCCGGCCCAACGCGCTCCAGGTCGCCGGCAAGGCCGGTGGGCTCAAGCTGATGGAAATCCGGCGCCTCGCGGCCAGGGGACACCGCATCACCATCATCGGCGAGGCGCAGTTCTGGAAGCTGGCCAAGTCGCCGCGGCAACGATCACGGAGTAAGTAAGGCTTGGCCCCGCCCGCTTCCTCACACACCTCCCTTTACCGGGCGGTATTGTCGTAACCCACGATTAGCGGCGGGAGGCCGTCCGCTCCCTCAACTTGTTATGGGCTATACGCCGCAACTCTCCCTCCAAGTCCCCGGGTTTGCCGAGGTGTGCCCGCATTAGGCTCTTCCACAGCCTGCCGTGATTGGGGGCGTGTGAGTGGAGCAGCTCGTGAGCGATTGCGTAGTCCTGGAGTTCGTGTCGTAGCCCGAGGTGCGAAGCGTCGAAGGTCAGGCGCCCGGTGGTCGAATAGGAGGCGCACTTCGTGGTCATGGGACGCACAGAGACAGACGTCGACGAGCATGAACGCCTTAGCGCGTGAGCCAACTTGCTCGGTGATGCGGTTGAGCTCGTTGTCGTAGACGTCGCACAGCCGCCTGGTGAAGATCAATGGGAGGATGAAATCCTTGAACTTCGGAGCTTCCTGCGCGCCGCGGATGCTGCACGCGGCGTCCCAAATTCAGGACTCTAGTGACTTGTGGTCGGTCTTACTCGTGATCCCTCGGCGTCCGGACAACCAATCCCGGGGGACAAAGGGTTGGATGCTCCTTTTTCAGCCAGCTCACGAAATCGCCGCGCAAAGCGATCACGGCATCGTGGAACTGGGAGGCCTCCGCGTCAGAAGTCCCGCCGATGTGTTCGTAGGTGGTTCTATTCCGCTTACGTCGCACTGCGTCGATTACGTCCACTCGATTCGTACTGATCCCCAGCGTGAACCGAAGCGAGAGAATGGCACGCTCGTGGTGGCGTTCTCGTCCCGGTCTGTATCCCGATACCGCGAGCGCCGCCGTCGCCAATTGCAGGGCCGCGTTGTAGGCAATGCCGAGCTTCCAGTCGGCTGGAAGGTCCGATAACGCGGCGCTCGCTATGTCACGGTCCACCAGCGCAACGAGATTGGCGATCTCCTCCCTGGTCGCTTGGTGCTTCACGATCCAGCCGTTAGCGAGCCAGGTGTTCAAGCTCACGATCATCCCCCGTGATGAAGAGCTTTGGCCCCGCCAAAACCTGCTTCAGGAACGGCGCACCCTGCTTGATCTTGTCTCGAAACTCCTGCACTGGGTAGAGCGAGGGATTCACCTCACGTCCAATGCGCGATTCCGCGGCGCGGACGTGCGGGATGAGCTCCGTGAGACTCACGTCGCCGATCACGAACAGGTCAACGTCGCTGCGCGCGGTCCTGGTACCGGCGGCCAGCGACCCGTAAATCAGCGCGACTTTGATTCGTCCGGTGCGCAACAGCGGCGCGAGATTGACACGCAGAACCTCGACTGCGCCGACGGTCTTCTCGATGATGGATTGAAGCTCAGAGAAGATCGCCGCATTGCGGTTGGCCGAGAAGTAGACCTGGTGGCCGCTGTCGACACGCTCGACCAGGCCAGCATTGACGAGGTGCTTCAGTTCACGCTGGACTGCCCCCGATCCTCCTCCCACTGCGCGTTGAATTTCGCGCAAGTAGAAACGCTCATCGGGTCGCCCCAATAGCAACCCGAGCACGTCACGGCGCACCGAACCGAAAAGCAGCCGGGAAAGAGTACCACTCTCTATATCTGAGCCCATATTGGGCTCAATTGTACCCAAAATGGGCACGACGCGCAAGCACTCATATGATAGTCACTTCCGCGACAACGGATTGCGGCCAGGGGACACCGCATCACCATCATCGGCGAGGCGCAGTTCTGGAGGCTGGCCGGTCGGCGACGGTCACGGAGCAGGGGAGGCTAGACAGTTGGAGTGTCCGGCAGCACTTGCTCGAAGGTCCGAATGACCGGATGCTCGCTGCCAGCGGGCTCGGTCCCCGGCGACCGCACGCTCAGCGCGGTCTCGAGGCCGGCCTGGCGCGCCGTATCCAGCTCGGCCACCACATCCGAGAGAAACAGCACGTGGGCCGGCGCCTGCTCCAGGGCTGCAGCAATGCGCTCGTAACTCCTGACCGCCGTCTTCGCTCCGGTCGTCGTGTCGAAGTACGCCCGGATGAACGAACTCAGATCACCGGCGGTTGAGTGGGCGAACAGGCATTGCTGCGCCTGCACGCTGCCCGACGAGAAGATGGCGATGTCTCTGCCTTGCCCCTTCCAGCGCGCCAACGCCGGGGCCACGTCCGCATAAACCTGACCGCGTACCTCGCCCTGGCGATACGCAGCTTCCCAGATCTTGCCTTGCAGAGATTTCAATCCAGTGGACTTGCGATCACGATCCATCAGCCAATGGACGTAGGCCACGACCGATGAGAGATCCTCCCGCCAGGGGGGCGGTGGCGGGGGCAGGGGAGGCCCGGAGGGCTCGGCGGCGTGCTCGGCGCGCAGCAGCGCCACGTCGGCCCTGACCTCGGGTCGGGCGGCGTGGCGCGTGAGGAATGCTTGAACCCGCGCCCGCGCAAAGGGAAACAGAATGGTGTGGACGAACTCGATGGGCGTCGTCGTGCCCTCGACGTCCAGCAGGACGGCCCGGACGTCCCGGACGTCCCTCAGCTCGACGTGGTCCGGAGCGGGATGTACGTGGGGCCCAAGCAAATCGGCTGGAAGCCCTGGTCCGTGCCGCTGTTGGTGTAATGCGGCGTCCAGCCCGCCTTGTCCTGGAACAGCCGGA
>JBOHST010000203.1:0-4250 GCA_050733375.1 Gemmatimonadales bacterium | reverse complement strand
ACGCTCCTGCCCGTGCCGGTGACCGGCTCCATGGGCCAGTCGCTCGGCGTCCTGCTGCTGAAGATCTTCGGTGCCGGTGCCTGGTTTCTCCCGATTCTCGGCGTGGGGTGGGCGCTCGCCGCGTTCGGTCGGCTGGGCGCACTATCGGTGCGCGGGGCAGCCGTGCTCGGCGCGGGACTGATGCTGCTCGTCCCCTATGGCATCGGCATCGCCACCGGCGCGTCGGCCACGGCGTTCCCGGCCGACTACGCGGCGTGGGACGTGGCCCAGCGCGCCGTGGGGCTCGTGCCGGCTTTCCTGGCGAGCGGCGTGCGCTCGGCGATCGGCACGGCCGGGGGCACCCTGGTGGGGCTGGTCGCCCTGTCGGCCGTGGGCGTGGCGAGCGTCGGCTGGCATCCGTTCGTCGCCCTCCGGGCGAGGGCAGGGGGACGGGGGACGGGGGAGGAAGTCAAGGAGCCGGTGGTGGGGCGTGGCAGGAGAGAAACGGTCGAGGAAGCGGAGTCGGAAGAGGACCCTGCCCCCATCCCCCGTCCCTTTTCCCCCGATCGCGCCCGCAAGCCCAAACCCGCTCTCCCGCCGGTAGCGCCCGCACCGCCCGAAGGGTCGCTCATCCCGCCGCTCGAACTGCTCCGGAATCCGCCGCCGGGCGCCGGCGACGCGGACGCCGAGCAGATCGGAGAAATGGGCCGCCGCCTCGTCGCCACGCTGGAAACGTTCCGCGTGGGCGGGCAGATCGCGGACAAGACCGTGGGGCCGGTGGTGACCCGATTCGAGCTGACGCCCGGCCCCGGCGTGAAGGTCGGCCGCATCGCGTCCCTCGCCGACGACCTGGCGCTCGCCATGAAAGCGCGGTCGTTGCGCATCGTCGCGCCGATTCCCGGCAAGGCGCGCGTCGGCATCGAAGTCCCCAACCCGCACGCCCGGATCGTTACGATCCGCGAGCTCATCGAGAACGCCAGGTTCCGCACGCACGGCTCCATTCTCCCGGTCGCGCTGGGGCGCGATCTCGAGGGGCAGGAAGTGTACGCCGACCTCGCCCGCATGCCGCACCTGTTGATCGCGGGCGTCACCGGCTCGGGAAAGTCGGTGTGCATCAATACGCTCATTACCAGTCTCGTCTACGCCCATCCGCCCGAAACGCTGAAGCTCCTGATGATCGACCCGAAGATGGTCGAGCTGTCGATGTACAAGGATCTTCCTCACCTCGGCCTCGCGGTAGTGACCAGCCACAAAAAGGCCGCCTCCGTCGTCAAGTGGGCCGTCGAGGAGATGGAGCAGCGCTACCGGCTGCTGCACGCGAATGCGGCGCGGAACATCGGCGATTTCAATCGCAAGGTGACCGACGGGAAACCGCTCCGTGGGCCGCGCGAGACGCTGGCTGGCGCCGGCGGGACGAAAGACACGCCCTTTGAGGATTGGGCGTATCAAAAAGGCGTCCTCCCCTACATCGTGCTGGTGGTGGACGAGCTCGCAGACCTGATGCTCACGGTGCAGGGGGAAATCGAGACGCCGCTCGCCGTGCTGGCGCAGAAGGCGCGGGCCATCGGAATCCATCTCATCCTCGCCACGCAGCGGCCGTCGGTGAACGTGATCACCGGCCTTATCAAGGCGAACTTTCCCTGCCGCATCGCGTTTCGCGTTTCGGCGAAAGTGGACAGCCGCACCATCCTCGACCAGAACGGCGCGGAGACCCTGCTGGGCAACGGGGACATGCTGTTCCTCCCGCCCGGCAAGAGCGAGCCGCAGCGCGTGCAGGGAGCCTTCATCGCGACCGACGAGACGGAGCGGCTGATGGACTGGTATCGCGCGCACACCTCGGCTCAGGTCGTCGAAAAGGCTCAGGCAGTCATCGAGGGGCAGGTCGCCGCCATCCAGGCGGCGGACAAGCCCGAGACCGGTGGAGAAGGGGGCGAACCGGGAGAACGCGATCCGCTGTTCCGCCAGGCGGCCGAGGTGTGCATCCAGAATCAGCTTGGCTCCACCTCCCTGCTCCAGCGCCGCATGAGCATCGGATACGGCCGCGCGGCGCGGATCATCGACCAGCTCGAGATGGCGGGCATCCTCGGTCCTGCCAACGGCAGCAAGCCGCGCGATGTGCTGGTGGGGCTCGAGGAGCTGGATGAGATTGGCGGGTGAAGCAGACTGCTGATCGCGCGGTAATAGGACACCGGTCGCAACGTCCTGGTTATGTTCTGCGTCATCGGGACGCTAGGTTGCGCCGATGCACAGCGGCGTACGCAGCGATCCCACAGACTGGTCCGACGAGCGGCACCGTCTCGGGGTTGCCGCGGAAGAGCGGGCGATCGGGTATCTCCAGAGCCGCGGCTGGACCGTCGTCGCGCACCGGTTTCGGGCCGGTCGGGTGGAGATCGACCTGGTCGCGCGCCGCGGCGCCATCGTGGCCTTCATCGAGGTGAAATCCCGCCGCGGTGACGGCTTCGGCAGCCCACTTGAAGCAGTGACCGGAGCCAAGCGGCGCGAGCTGGTGAAAGCGTCACGGGTCTGGGTGGACCGATGTGGCCGACCGTCCGACATTTACCGGTTTGATTGCATCGCTATACAGAACAACGAGTTGCAGCACGTGGAAGACGCGTTCCGCCCCGGTTGGCGCTAAACCGGGCTTCGGTTTATATTCGGGTCTCACTCCAGCAGGGAGGCCCGCAACCCATGTCGAGGACTCTCATGGCGGCCGACGACCGCGATACCGAGAAGCTCACCGACGAGCGCCGCAAGGCGCTCAACCTGGCCATAGCCCAGATCGAGAAAACGTGCGGCAAGGGCTCGATCATGCGCATGGGATCGGAGTCTCCCCGCGTGCGGGTCGACGCGATTTCCACGGGCGCCATCAATCTCGACGCGGCCATTGGCGTGGGCGGGATCCCGCGCGGCCGCGTCACTGAGATCTTCGGTCCCGAATCGAGCGGCAAGACGACGCTCGCGCTGTCGGTCGTCGCTAACGCGCAACGAGCCGGTGGGGCGGCCGCCTACATTGACGCCGAGCATGCGCTCGACGTTGACTATGCGAAAAAACTCGGCGTCGACATCGACAACCTGCTCGTGTCCCAACCGGACACCGGGGAGCAGGGGCTCGAGATCACCGAGATCCTGGTGCGCTCGGGGGCGGTGGACATCGTGGTGGTCGATTCGGTCGCGGCGCTCGTGCCCAAGGCCGAGATCGAAGGCGAGATGGGTGACTCGCACATGGGGCTGCAGGCGCGCCTGATGAGTCAGGCGTTGCGCAAGCTCGCGGGGGCGATCAACCGCTCGCGGACCTCCGTCATCTTCATCAATCAGCTGCGAGAGAAGATCGGGGTCATGTTCGGCAACCCCGAGACGACGACCGGCGGCCGCGCCCTCAAGTTCTATTCGTCGGTGCGTCTCGACATGCGCCGCATCGCGTCGGTGAAGGAGCGCGAGGTCGTGATCGGGAACCATGTGCGGGTGAAGGTGGTGAAGAACAAGGTCGCGCCGCCGTTCCGGCAAGCCGAGTTCGATATCATGTTCGACGAGGGGATCAGTCGTGAATCGCTGCTGGTCGACATCGCCGCCGAAGCGGGGATCATCGAGAAGTCCGGCGCCTGGTACGCGTACGGCAAGGACCGCATCGGGCAGGGCCGGGAGAATGCCAAGATGTATCTCAAGGACCACGCCGATCTGGCCCTCGAAATCGAGGCCAAGGTGAAGGACCATCTCGGCATGAAGCCCGCGGTCTCGGTTGAAGAGGAGACCCCCAGCGGCGACGAGTAACGTGGCCGTCCTCACCAGCGCCACCCCCGATCCTCGCAGCCCAGGCTACTGTCAGCTGGAAGTGGATCGGGGGTGTTTTGCGTCACTGCCCGAAGCGCTGCTGGCACCACTCGGCCTGATCGTTGGGGCCGCGCTGACGGTGGAGACGCTCGGCCGGTTGCAGGCGCTTGCCGACATCGAGGCAGCCTACCGCTCCGCCGTACGTGCCCAGGCGCGCCGGCCGCACGCTCGCAGCGATTTGCGGCGTCGGTTGATCCAGAAGCAGCACCCACCGTCCGCGGTCGAAGTGGCGCTCGAGCGATTGGCCGGGCAAGGGCTCCTCGACGATCGACGCTTCGCGGAACATTTCGCCGCGACCCACGCCGCGCGCGGGCGCGCCCCGGCGCGACTCGTAAGAGACTTGCTACAACTGGGGGTCGAGCGGAGCGTCGCGGAGGAAACGGTGCACTCGGCCCTGATCGCAGAAGCGGTGGACCCGGACGTCGAGATGCGCCGCGTAGCGG
>JBOHST010000202.1:0-3232 GCA_050733375.1 Gemmatimonadales bacterium | reverse complement strand
GTCTGTTGCAGCATGAACTCGCTCACGAGCACGCGGTACGGATCGCGGGTGCGGCGCCAGGGGAGGATGCGACCATTCGTGGCAAACCACCCAAGCAGGCGGGCCTGGAAGTTTCGGACCACTGCCTGCTTCGGAGCGTGTGCGTTGTGAGTTGTGCGTTGTTTTATCCGGCCCTCCACCGGGTGACGGGTACGAACGCCGCCGTCGTGGCCGAGAATCGGCCGAGGACCGGATAATACAACGCACTACTCACTACTCACAGGAAGGGACAGGAAGGGAGAGGGGTGAGGGGGGTAGACGAAGGGGGGGGTCGCTCCCCAAGATACACGCCCATGAGGAGTTCGAGCGGCCCATGAGGATCTCCGTCGTCGAGCGCGCCGTCGACGTGCGCCGGCCCATCGGCCGCTGGAGCTTGTTGGCCGCGGGGCATGCGGGGCGCTTCTTCTTCATGATGGTCGACCTGGGGCGCGGCATCCCCGAGTGGCGCATCTGGCTGCCGCGCACCTTCGAGCAGGCGAACCTGATCGGCTACGGCAGCATGTTCATCGTGCTGCTGATCGCCGCGTTCGCGGGCGGCGTGACGGCGCTGCAGACCGGGTATCAGTTCACCGGCGCCTATCCGCTCTACATCGCGGGTGGGCTGATCGCCGAGACGGTGATCCTCGAGCTCGGGCCCGTGCTCACCGGGCTGATTCTCGCCGGCCGCATCGGCGCGCGCTTCGCCGCCGAGCTGGGCACCATGCGGGTCACCGAGCAGATCGACGCGCTCGAAAGCCTGGGCCGCAGTCCCGTGACCCATCTGCTGATCCCGCGCTGTCTCGCCGGCGTCGTCGTGATTCCCGCGCTGGTACTGTTCGCCGACGCCGTAGGGTTCCTGACCGGCTGGGTCGCAGCCAAGTCGTCGCTCGGCATCACCAACGCCGAGTTTACCTACGGCGCGCGCTACTTTTTCCGTCCCTTCGACCTGTGGTACTCGGTGATCAAGGCGTTCTTCTTCTCGATCGCGATCACCACCATCCCCTGCTACCTCGGCTTCAACACCCAGCAGGGCGCCGAGGGGGTGGGCCGCGCCACGACGCAGGCGGTGGTCGCGGCATCGGTGACGATCTTGCTGCTCGACATGCTGCTCGCCCAAGTGCTCCTGTCCGGCAAATGATCGAGCTCAAGGCGGTCTCCAAGCGCTTCCTGGACCACGTGGTGCTGGACCAGGTGGACTTCTTCGTGAAGCGCGGTGAGACGGTGGCGCTGCTCGGGCCCTCCGGAGTGGGCAAGAGCGTGTTGCTGAAGCATATCATCGGGCTGATCCGTCCCGACTCGGGCGACGTGCTGGTGGACGGCCTGTCGGTGCCGCACCTGAAGCGCAAAGAGCTCGCCGAGCTGCGCAGCCACATCGGCTACGTGTTTCAGAACGGGGCGCTGTTCGATTCGATGGACGTGTTCGAGAACATCCGCCTCGGCATCACCAACGAGGGGCAATACCGCGATCTGATGTACGCTGCCGAGCGGGTGCGGGAGTGCCTGCGGCTCGTGAATCTGCAGCCCGAGGTGGCGAAGAAGATGCCGGCCGAGCTGTCGGGCGGGATGCGCAAGCGGGTGGGCATCGCGCGCGCCATCGCTGGGAAGCCGACCTATCTCTTGTACGACGAGCCGACATCGGGGCTCGATCCGGTGAACTCCGACGTGATCGACACGCTGATCGAGCGGCTGCAGCAGGAGCTGGGCGTGACCAGCGTAGTGGTGACGCACGACGTGCGCGGCTCGTTCCGGGTGGCCGACCGCATCGCGTTGTTGTGGCAGTCGAAGATCCGCGCCGTGGGGACCGCCGAGGAGATCCTGGCGTCGCATGACCCCGCGGTGCAACAGTTCCTCGAGCGCGACCTCGAGATGGCCGTGCTCCAAGGCAGGAAGGACTGAATGGACCTCACCTACAAGCAGGAAGTCGGCGTCGGCGCGCTGGTGCTCGCCGGCGTGGTGCTGTTCGTCGTCGGGCTGTTCTGGTTCAGCGGCCGCTCGATCGGTCACCGGGGCACCTCCGCGCGGGTCGTGTTCACGAGCGTCGCCGGATTGAAGGAGGGCGACCCGGTGCTGATCTCGGGCGTCAAGGTGGGGCGGGTGTCGAAGGTGACGCTCGAGCGGGTGGGGCGGGTGACCGTGACGCTCGAGTTGTCGGGCGATCCGCGCGTCCAGCCGCACACGAGCGCGACCGCGACGGTCGCGTCGCTCGACTTCTTCGGCACCAAGTCCATCGTCTACTCCCCCGGCGCCGAGACCGATCCGCCGCTGCCGGCCACGTCGCTCATCGTGGGCACGCGGACGCAGGAGCTCACCGACATCGCCGCGGGGATCGCGACGCGCGCCAACGAGCTGATCGGCAACGCCACCGGGCTCGTCTCCGAGCAGCTCGCCACCGACATCCACAACACCCTCATCGCCACGCAGCGCGGCATGGTGGCGCTCACCGAGGCATCCAAGGGGCCGCTGGTGCAGCAGAGCACCGAGACCCTCGCCTCGCTGCACCGCGTGATGTCGCGCATCGACACCCTGCTGGGCAAGGCCAACATGCAGCAGACCGGCATCCGCCTCGACACCCTCACCGCCAACCTGCAACAGCTCACGAGCCAGCTGGCAAAGTCCACCACGACGCTGAACGACCTGATGGCGCGGATCAACCGTGGGGAAGGGACGCTCGGCAAACTGGCGACAGACACACTGCTCTATGGGGACCTGCACAAGACTTTGGATGCGGTGACGAACCTTCTGAATGACCTAAGGGAACGGCCGGGGCGCTACCTCACCGTAAAGGTGTTCTGACGAGCGGTAGCCGAGTGGAGCGGGCGTAAGGACGCCGGGGACGCAGGGGCGCACGGCAGGACACTAGCATCCGCGTCCGGCCGTGTTCCTGTGGCTGTCCCCGCCCGAGCGCCCCTGCGTCCAACGCGTCCGACGCCCGCTCCACTCGGCCACCGCTCCCCACCGCACATCGTTCTATATTCTCCCCCCATGCTCGGCGTCACTTTCCTTGGTACGTCGGCCGCCAGGCCAACCGTAGAGCGAAACGTCTCCGGCATGGCATTATTCCGCGAAGGCGAAACCCTCTTGTTTGATTGCGGCGAAGGCACCCAGCGCCAGATGATGCGCTTCGGGGTCAGCTTCGCGCTGCGCGACATCTTCTTCACCCACTTCCATGCCGACCACTTCCTCGGCGTGATCGGGCTGATGCGCACGCTGGGGT
>JBOHST010000201.1:0-6572 GCA_050733375.1 Gemmatimonadales bacterium | reverse complement strand
ATTGGTAGCTGGCCTCCCGGTGGGCGCCCCGTCGCAAGACGGTGAGCGCGTGAACAAGAGTGTGGGGCTCAGCTTGCCACCACGAGACCGTGGAGGTCCAGCTACCGCTTCATACCAACTAAGCGCGTGTTGGGCATCACAATGATGAGTGCGCTTCCGAAGGGCGTAGAAGATGCGCTGGGGCCATTGCCCGGGTTGGTAGCTCCACTCGGTTACGTTCCGTCGGCTTGTGAAACATTCCAGTCGTTCGGAGACTTCCACGTAAGATTCGCGAATGGAAAAAAATTAACTTCTCCCTTACCCGAGACAAATCGCAGTTCATCGTTCAAGGCGAACGGGCGGAGTTAGAGCTTGGTGGTTTATGGCGCGCGTTCAATAGCATCGCGGAACTCGAGCAGCCGTTGTTACTTTGGCTGCGCGGTCGAAGTGCTGCCCAACCAACGGTTCCAGCGGACGGTCTCGCTCCGCGAGCCCGCCGTTGAACACGGGCGTTATGCGTCCCGTGTGAATCCGTACGTTTTTAATGTTTTCATCTAAGAACGGCCATGGTCCAGCGAAACCTGTCAAACACCTTCCAAAAGTTTAATGACTCGGAAAAGTGGGGCGGGATTTTGCTTATTGCTTGCACTGTGATCTCGCTGCTGACCGCGAATTCCTCAAGCGGCGCAGATTATTTGAGCTGGTGGCAAACGCAAGCCGGGGGTCTAAGCCTTGAGCACTGGATCAACGATGCGCTGATGGCGATTTTCTTTCTGCTCATTGGCCTGGAACTCGAACGCGAGCTTTACAGCGGCGAACTGTCCAACGTCCGTAACGCCCTGCTGCCGATGTTCGCGGCCCTCGGGGGAATTGCCGCCCCGGCGCTGATTCATTTCTCGCTCAATGCGGGGACGCCAACGCAGGCCGGCATCGGGATTCCGATGGCGACCGACATCGCGTTTGCGCTTGGTGTTCTGGCCATTCTCGGAGACCGCATTCCGGCGTCGCTGAAGGTATTTGTGGTGGCGTTCGCCGTCATAGACGATTTGGGCGCGATCATCATCATCGCCGCGTTTTACACCGCACAGGTTTCGGTTGGGTATCTTGCTGCGGCTCTGGCCGTTTGGATGCTGCTCTGTGCCTTGAACCGTTTCTTGCGGGTAATGTCGCTTGCGCCCTATCTGCTGGGCGGCGCGTTGATGTGGTTTTTCATGCTCAAGTCGGGTGTTCACGCGACGGTGGCCGGCGTGATGCTGGCCTTCGCCATACCCTTCTCCGCAAAAGACGACGACGCAGAGTCGCCCTCCTACCGGCTCGAACATCTTTTACACAAACCAGTCGCATTCATTATTTTGCCGATTTTTGCGCTGGCCAATACCGCAATCCTGGTCGGCACGGATTGGCTGCAGAACTTGGCGAGCACGAACAGCCTTGGCATCACCGCGGGCCTGATCGTGGGGAAACCTCTGGGGGTGACGCTTCTTTGTTTCGCCGCCGTTGCCAGCGGCATATGCCACTTGCCGCCCGATCTGAATTGGCGGCGCATTTGGGGCGCAGGAATACTGGGCGGCATCGGATTTACCATGTCCATCTTCATTACGAATCTGGCCTTTGCTGGAAATGAGGCGGCCATTAGCGCTTCAAAAATGGCCGTTCTTCTGGCGTCACTGACCGCAGGATCCATCGGCTTTCTGTGGCTCATAGTTTTAGGCAAGCCCGAAGCGACGGGCGGCCAAATAGACTTGAAACCGTCGAGACAGACACAGTGAGGACGCATAACCAGCGGTTCCAGGGCGTTGGGCCGCAGGGCGCTTACCCTGGCCAGAGGGAGGAGTCGTCAAATGAATGCTCGAATTCTGGGAGGCATCCTGACTGCGTTGCTTGCGGTCACGGGCTGCTCGCGACCTGATTCGACGCCTGCGGTATCGGGCCGTGCACAGGCCGAGCGGTCGTCCACTCAGAGTCCTGCGTCGTTCGTCAACCGGGTCTGGATTGTGGCCGAGTCGAAGCAGGTGGCACCGGGCGAGCTGCGTGTCTTCCTTTCGGAAGGCACGCTCGTGATGGCCTCCGCGCACGGCACCCCGGCCTTCGGAACGTGGCGCCACGATGGCGGGCACTTGACCATTACCGAGGAAGGCCGGGAGTACACAGTCGAGATACTCGAGTTGAACGAGAACGCGTTGCGGATCCGCATTCACCGCCCCGGCGAGCCGGTCGATATCCGCTTCGAGCCTTCCAGCAAATGTGCTACGGAGTTCTGAAGGAGGAAAACGATGAGATGCCGATCTTGTTCTTGGAGGCTCGTTCTGATTGCAGTCGTTGCGCCGATTCTTTCCTCATGTGCGAGCAGAGGATGGGTGGATCTGGCGCCGCAATCTGCGGGTTCCGAGCCGGTGCTCCATATCACCGGAACGGTGCAACGTCTGGACCTGGAGGGCGGATTGGTCGTGATCCGCGACGCGGAGGGCACGCAATACAATCCCATCAACCTGCCCGAAGCATTCCGAGTCGAAGGAATGGCGGTGGAGGCCGAGGCGCAGCGTCGCGATGACGTCGCCTCGATCGGGATGATTGGACCGATCATTGAGCTACTGCGCGTCAGGAAGCGTCCTGGCGCGGATGCGGGCGCGACTGGACTGGTCGGAACGAAATGGCGACTCGAGGACCTTGCCGGCGCCGGCGTGATGGACACGGTGCAAACCACGTTGGAGTTTTCAGAAGGAGGTAAGGTCAGCGGCGATGGCTCGTGCAATCAATTCCACGGTACGGTGGCGTTCGACGGCGGGACCATCACGTTCGGCCCTCTGGCGGCCACGCGAAAGTTCTGTGGCGAGGCGGTCATGAACCAGGAGAATCAGTACCTCGCGGCGCTGCGCGAGGCCCAACGCTTCGAGATCAAGGAACCATTCCTCTACATTTTCGCCGCGGGCCGGTCGCAGCCGTTACGCTTTATCGGCACCAAGGAGTGAGGGGGTTGGCGACGATGGAAGCCCGCTTACCACCAAGATGGATCGCAGTGTCGGTCCTCCTTAGGACCTTGGTACTGTGCGCAGGTTGCCGGAAAGCCGACGAGGCGCCCTCTTCCGACCGTGTCAAGGAGGCTCCAGCCGCAGACTCGAGCGGCACGTCAGCGTCTGAGTGGAGATCGAGCCCACCCGCTGCACCGTCGTCATGAGCGGGAAGGCATTCGAGACGACCGTGACCGTCACGCTCAACCGCCAGGGCTATCACAGTTGCGGCGGAGTGCTTGCATGATGGCCAAGCGCCGAACCATGCGCCGCTTTACGATCTTCGTCACGATGGTGGCGTGGTTCGGCGTTCTCCTGCAGCTCTACCTGTCGCTGAGGTTATCCCTCGCCAACGGCAAGACCATCGGGGAAGGTCTGATCATCTTCTTCGGCTACTTCACGATCCTGACCAATATCCTCGCGGCTCTGGCGTTAACCCTGCCGCTGGTGGCGCCCGCGTCCACGGCCGGGCGCTTTGCGTGGCGGTCGGGCACCCAGACTGCGACCGCCGCGGCGATCGCTGTGGTCGGGGTCGCCTATTTTCTTCTGCTCCGCAATGTTTGGAATCCTCAAGGATGGCAACTTGTTGCCGACGCCGTGCTTCACTACCTCACACCGATCCTGTTCCTCGCGCACTGGTGGTTCGTGGTTCCGAAAAGCGGGCTGCGCTGGTTTCATGTCGCAGCCTGGCTGAGCTACCCTGCCGGATACATGTTCTACATGCTGGTTCGCGGCGAACTGACTGGTCTCTACCCCTATCACTTCCTCGATGTTGAGGCGCTCGGATACGGTCAGGTGCTCGCCAACGGACTGGGCATGCTCCTCGGTTTCGTCCTTATGTCGTCACTGTTATTGGTTGCGGCTCGCGTACAGCAGACGCTTGGCCCGGGCGCGACGCCCGAAGGTGGCCGAGATGTATGAGTTGACGGGCCAACCGCAGTTGTCCGGGTCACGGTTCTGCTGCTGGATGATCCGCGCGCCTAAGGTTCACCGATTTCTGCACCGGGTTCACTGGCACGGCGAGGTATGTCCGGCACGACGAACAGCTCAAGTGGCCCAACAACGGCATGCAGCGGTACATGAACTCAGCAACGTTTCGGGGTTCGGCGCACAACGTGGCGCCTCAGGTCTTGGCTCTCATCTTTGCCCTGCTGCTTGCGGGAGCCTGCGGTCAGGTGCCACGGGACGAGGCACACCCCCCCACAGGCGCACAGTCGCGGGCGGAAGAACTCCTAGTGGCACTCAGGCGGGCCGATTGGAGTACGGCGACTCGTTTCGTGTACCTCCATGGGAACACGCGAGCGCGGATGGGGATAGCGAGCAGTGTCGGTAGCGTAGAAGCCGGGCCACAGATCGAGGCATGGTTTAGAACGCTCTACGGAACCGTGCGGCCCGGCTCAGTGCTCTCCGTGACGATCGACCCCAGCGATCCGACGCGGGCGAGGGTATCATATCGGCACGAGGATCTCGATGCGTTTACCATGCGTTTCGTGAATGGGGACTGGTTCTATGTGGTGGAGTAGGACCCGGCCCCCGGCAGCGGCGCGGCGAGTCGTGCGGCCCAACAACCCGCTGCAGCCGTCGGCGGGCGGCAGGTGCGGGGCAAGCTCATCAGGTCATGCGCCCGCCGCGGCTGAGCGGGAGCGTTCGGCCGCGAGAAATAGTCACGCCTGATGTCCGCAGCATGAAGCCGATCAACCGATTTACGCTGGAGAAGCACGACGGCCCATATGAGAAATGGCCGCTACGCTCGCGCCTTTCCCTGGATGGTAAGCCCACCGACATTTCCCTCCCCGGCTACACGTTGCTGCATCAGTTCGAGACATCGAACGGGTACATCCTCGTGACCGATTACGATTGCCCTTACGAAGAGATCACCAACTTTGCCCTCATCAGCAAGCAATTGCGTTTGCAATCGTGTCGGTGGCTTGGGTGGCTGTACGAAACATTTTTGCTCGAGCGCATCGAGTGGATGGACGATCGCACTTTCACGGCTTTCTTTTGTGGCAACTTTTGTTGCCGGCTCACGGTTCGCCCTTGGGGAATCCCGTACATCCGGCCCCGTCTGAAGCTCCAATTGGATAGGTCAGGCGTACCTGGCGATGGCGGTGTTAGGCCGCCCATGGGGACGCTCAACATCCGAAAGCTAGCGAACGCATTCATTCCCGAGGCCACGCCTGCACACGTAGTGCCAGTCGCCGCGCTTTCCGCTATCTATCGTTTCAAACGAACACACGGTGGGGTCTGGATCGGGGGGATGGTTTTGCTTTCAAGCAGCGGCGTATCGTTCGTGCCGTACCGCCTGAACCGACTCTTCCACAATGACTTAGAGCCAGTTAACGTACGTGCCGAAGACATCAGAGATGTGCGGCGCGAATTCGGTTGGGTTACGGGCATCGTAGTGGTGAGACACGTACGCGGCGAGTTTCGATTCCGTTGTTATGGTGCAAAGCAACTTGCAGCAACCATGGCCGCGAACTTCAATGTCGGTCCGGAAGCGCCAGCGGCCTAAACTTCTGCGTGCAGCGGACGCGCGTGAAGCAGCGTTGTGCTTTGCCAGCATCGTGCCCGCGCGCCGCTGACGCAGGTCGTTAGCAACTGTATTGAACGTGAGGCGCCGGAGTTATCCAGCGGCTGTTGTCCCTCACCATCGCGTTCAGAATCGTCGGGAGTTTCCGCGCGCAGGCGATCACCGCCACCTTCATCGGCATCCCGGCTGCTTTCAGGCGCTCGTAGAAGACCTTCAGCGCTGGATTCCACCGCCGGCCACACATCGCGGTCAGGAACAGCGCGGTCCGCACACTGGCCCTGCCACCCCAGATCATTCGCTTGCCGCGCAGCGTCCCGCTGTCGCGCGCCAGCGGCGCCACGCCCACCAAGGCCGCGATCTGCTCGTGGCTGAGTGTGCCGAGCTCGGGCAGCTCGCCCAAGAGCGTGGAGCTTACGATCGGGCCCACGCCCGGCACGCTCTGCAGCAGGCAGGTGCGCTCTCCTCTTCACTCCTCGCGGGCGCGTTGGGCTCGAGCTGACCGTCGGAGTATCCGACCCCACGCGGCAGGGCTTCAGCGGAGCGCGACCACGGAAACCGAGTAAATCACCGCGCCGAGCGCGTCGCGGCTCAACGGATCGATGTACGTTCGGAGACGTAGCGCGCAGCACATCTCCGCCGCCTCCTGCGCCACCCACGGCCACTGGCGCTCACGCCCCGGCGCGACCGCGACGAGTGTAAACGCCCGTGCGCACGGACGCGAACGCGAGCAGGAGCGAGGAGACGTTCATCGGCGCACATGCCGCGTGCGCATTCGCGCAGGAAGGGCCAGGGGTTTCATCCCGTCGGGCCTACGAGTCTTCAACGGGATTCCCCGCTGTCATACGCCTCACGGCCTTGAGCGACCAATCTGTTGACGCCAGTGACCCCCGGGAGCAAGTCACTCCGTATGGACAGTGCCGCGCTGCGTGACCAGCTCGAGTCGCACCACACCGCGAGCTTCGCCTGGGCGCTGCACTGCTGCGATCGCGATCGGCAGGAGGCCGAGGAGGTGCTCCAGACCGTGTACCTCAAGATCATCGAGGGCAAGGCGCGCT
>JBOHST010000200.1:0-1960 GCA_050733375.1 Gemmatimonadales bacterium | reverse complement strand
GCCTCGCTCGATCCTCGGATTTATCAGGAGCTGGCCAGCCAACACGGCTGGCAGGTTCGCTGGGTCATCGAGACACACGTGCATGCTGACCACCTGTCCCGTGCCCGAGCCCTCGCTGAGGGCGCCGGCGCGACGCTCCACCTGCCCGCCACGGATCGCGTGTCCTTTGCCCACGCACCGCTGCGTGATGGGGATGCCGTGCGCGTCGGATCCGCGCAGTTCCGCGTGCTGCACACTCCCGGCCACACCATGGAAAGCGCATGCTACCTCCTGGATGAGCGCGCGTTGTTCACCGGGGACACGTTGTTCCTTGCAGGCATCGGGCGTCCGGATCTGGAGGCGACAGCGGACGAGACTCGGGTCCGTGCGCGCCTGCTGCACCGGTCACTGCACCGGATTCTCGAGTCCCCCGACGACACCCTGATCCTGCCCTGTCACAGCAGCACACCGGTGGCCTTCGATGGCCGGCCCATTGCCGCCGAGCTGCGGGAGGTCCGGGAGCGAACCGAGCTGCTCCACGCGGACGAGGTAACGTTCGTAGCGACGATCCTCGGGCGTATTCCGGCCACGCCTCCGAACCATCACCGGATCGTCGCGCTGAACGAGGCCGGCACCCTGCCCGAGGGAGATCCGACCGAGCTCGAGGCTGGCGCCAATCGCTGCGCCGTTGCCTGAGGCGACCGCTCCGCTTCGGCTCGGCCTCGGCGCCAACTGGGGCCAGTTCGCGCTGCTCGTCGTCGTCAACGCCTTCGTCGGCGCGATGGTGGGGCTCGAGCGGACCGTCCTCCCGCTCATCGCCCAAGCCGATTTCGGGCTCGTTGCCAAGACCGTCGTGCTGTCGTTCCTCGTCAGCTTCGGCGTCGCCAAGGCGCTCGCGAACCTCGCCGCCGGACGGCTAGCCGATCGAGTGGGTCGCAAGCCAGCGCTCGTCGCAGGCTGGCTCGTGGGGCTCCCGGTGCCGCTGCTCATCATTTGGGCGCCGAGCTGGGGCTGGATCGTATTCGCCAACGTGCTGCTGGGCATCAACCAGGGGCTGTGCTGGTCCACGACCGTGATCATGAAGATCGACCTCGTGGGACCGGCGCGGCGCGGCCTCGCAATGGGGCTGAACGAGTTCGCGGGCTACGTGGCCGTCTCGCTGTCGGCGCTGCTCACGGGCTATCTCGCGGCGGCCCATGGACTCCGGCCCGCTCCCTTCTATCCGGGAATCGTGTTTGCCGTGCTGGGGCTGGGCCTGTCGATCTTCGCCGTGCGCGAGACGCAGGGCCACGCGCGCGCGGAGGCGCGACAGCGGAGCCCCGACACAGCCCGGCCGAGCTTCGCGCGCGTCCTGCTGCTCACGAGCTGGCGCGACCGCTCGCTGTTCGCCGTGAGCCAGGCTGGGCTGGTCAATAATCTCAACGACGGGATGGTGTGGGGACTGGTCCCCGTGTTTCTCGCCGCGCGTGACGTCCCGCTCGACCGCATAGCCGTCGTGACCGCCACCTATCCCTTGGTATGGGGATTGGGGCAACTCGCCTCCGGGCCGCTGAGCGACCGCTGGGGACGCAAGTGGATGATCGTGAGCGGGATGTGGGTGCAGGCAGCGGGCATCGCGGGGTTCGTCGCCGGCCGCTCCTTCTGGCCGTGGATGGCTGGTGCGACGCTGCTCGGGGTGGGCACCGCGCTCGTCTACCCCACCCTGCTCGCGGCGGTGTCCGACGTCGCGCACCCCGAGTGGCGGGCGAGCGCCGTGGGGGTCTACCGGTTGTGGCGGGATGCGGGCTATGCGGTCGGCGCGATCGCCGCCGGTCTGCTCGCGGACGCATTCTCCCTGCCGGTTGCAATCACTGCGATCGCGGCCCTGACGTTCGTCTCTGGAGTGATCGTGGCCGGGGTGATGCACGAAACGCTGACCCGAACCTCATTGGCGGGCCGTGGGTTGGCGGGAGGAGCCTAGTCCGATTGATGGCGACCACGT
>JBOHST010000199.1:0-5197 GCA_050733375.1 Gemmatimonadales bacterium | reverse complement strand
GGATCCGGATCGAGTTGACGTCCATGATCCGGGTCGCGCCGTTGAAGAGCGAGCGTGGATCGTTGAACGTGACGCCCAGGATCGTGCCGCTGCCGGTGGACTGGTCGCACGGCCCGCCGCTCGCCCGTTCGCCGTTCGGCCCGACCATATAACAGACGTCGATCGGCCGACCGGTGACGTTCGGGGCCGCCGGATCGTAGAACCGGCTCGGGAGCGTCGCCTGGAAGTACGGATCGAAATTGGCGACCCCCTGGCCGGTCTCGCTTCTGATGGAGTTGGAGGTCTGCCAGCTCTCGTGCAGCACACCGAAGTCCGAACGTTGCCCCGCCGCCACGAGCAGCTGGTCCGCGCACGCTTTGTCGGGAATGATCCGTTGGCCGCCGCCCGCGGGCGAGCTCGGCGGCGTGGCCGGCCCAACCACGACCGTGTTCCCGGTGCAGCTGCTCACGAATTCGCCCGGCGTCCCGATCGCCGTAAACATGGTGACGTGCATCTCGGTGCCATCGGAGCACCGGACGTGGTATGCGAGCTCGTGCAGATTGTTGGTGAACGCGTCTTTGGAGTGCGTGCCCTGATGCATCTTCACCAACACGTCGCAACGCAGGTTAAACAGCTGCGACGCGGCCTCGCTGCCGAAGTTCATCTCGACGTCGTTCTCCCACTCCACTTTGTGACCGAAGTGATCCTCGTGGCGCTTGCCCGTGGGGTCCCAGGTGTCGAGCTGTTCGTTGGCGTACCCGAACGGGATTGGCCCGACCTCGGAGTACAGGTCCGAGCCGTGAGGATCGCGGCCGTGCTCGTGGCCGAAGCTACACCCGGTCGCGGGGTCGACCGGCGGATGCCACGTCGGATACAGCTTGCCATCCGGTCCTACCACCGAGTATTTGTCGTGCGTCGCCAAGGTACAGGTGTCGCTCGGCCCCGGCGTCCAAATACCGTAGGCTACGCTGAATCCGTTCGGAGCCGTTTGCGGTCCGTAGGAGTCCTGATTGCAGGCGAGGGCAAGGAGCACCACGAGTGGTGCGCCGACGCGAAACACCCGCACAATGCGGTGTAGGATGAGCGACATAGCGATTCCTCTTTCTCCCCACCCAGGCAGGGCAAAAACCGCGGTTTCCCAATGCGCCAAGTAACCCGCTCGCGGCGGGGGCGGCCGTGACCACGGTCACGCGGTTTCGGGCAGGAGCCCCGGGTGTTGAATTGTCGTCGTCGCCACCGTACTCATTCACTCTCGCCCGACACGCCGTCGGCGCGGCACTGTGATCGCGAGGAGTCCCGATGTACCGCATCCCTAAAAAGTTGATGCTCGTGACGGTGCTGAGTGTTGCGGCCGCGCCACTGGTCGGGCAACAACCGGCGAGCCGTCCCGCCCTCTGGCTCGGCGCCGGCGTGGGCCTCGGTTGGGCGCGCGTGAACTGCCGCATCTGCGACACCAACCGCGGGCACGCCCTCTCGGGCTACGCGGAAGCAGGCGGCCGCATCAGCCGTCGCGTGTTGGTAGGTGGCGAGGTGCAGGGCTGGGTCAAGAACGGCAGTGAAGCGAATCCGGCGGACGAGCTGCTGCTCGCCTATAGCGGCGTGATCTACTGGTACCCCTCGGCGCGCTACCCGTACTATCTGAAAGGCGGGTTCGGGCTCGTCACGTACCGCATCGATGACGGGACCGATCGCATCACGTCCTCGGCGCTGGGCCCGCAGATCGGTATCGGCTGGGAGGTGCGCGCCGTCTCGCACATCTCGCTCGTCCCCTACGCCAGCGTGCTGGTCGCCTCGACGGGCGCGGAGCTGAAATTCAACGGCAACGAGGTGCTCGGCAACTCCAGTCTGGCCCTGATCCAGTTCGGCATCGGCGTCGCGCGTCGGTAGCGCGAACGCGGCATCCCGGACGCGCGCCGTGCCGCGCGCGTCGCGACGTCGTTGGGTTACGACGGTTTGATCGCCCCCTTGGGGTACACTGCCGTTCCCATGATCATGTCGTGGAACGCCTGGCGCTTCATGCCGAGTACGAAGAAGCACCCGACGAAGATGATCAACGCTCCGAGGTTGCCGAGCGTCCCCAGGACGCGGACGCCGGTGAGCGCGGCCAACAATCCCAGTACGTACCCGATGTTCTTGATCGCGAACCGGCCCAGCAGCTTCGTGACCGGCGCGGCGGTCCCGTCGTCGCTTGCGACCCGGATCCCCAGAATCAGTTTGCCGAGCGTATACCCCGTGAACCCTTCGATCAGGAAATACACGCACCCGATCAGGAATACCGCGACGATGAAGCCGAAGAGGGCTCCGAAAATCCCACCCATGGCGGCCATGGCGGCGGCCGTGGAGTCCGCGGCACTGCTCATCGTCGAGCCGAGCGCGGCCCCGCTCGCCAGCCCCAGCATGCCGCCGATGGTGCTGCCACCGACCCCAGCGATCACCGACACGAACACCAAATCCAGGCAGAGCGCCCCCAACCGCTTCCCAAAGCCGATCCGCTGCTCCATCGCCCCTCCCGCGCGTGAGTGATCCAATGCCCGCCCCGATATGGGGGGCCCGGGGCCGGCCGTCAAGTGAACCCAACGTTTGCGCGCGCGAAATTCGGATCGGCGACGCGGCGGTGTCCTCAACGACTCGAGCTGGGAGGCGCCCGCCCCGCCAACACCGTAATGTTGTCGCTGCCGCCGCGTTCGAGCGCCATGTCGAGTAGCGTGCGACACACCTGCTCGGAGGATTCCATCTTTCGGAGCTCGGTGGCGATTTCCGCATCCGACACGTGTTTGGTCAGCCCGTCGCTGCAGACCAGCAACACGCAGCCGCGGCGGCTGATGTCGATGCGCGTCACTTCGGGGGTGGCCTCCGCGCCGCCGATCGCGCTCGCCAGGACGTGGCGGAACGGCGACGCGGCCGCCCGCTCCGCTGGAAGAGCGCCACGATCCACCAGGTCCTGCGCCACGGTCTGGTCACGGGTCACCTGCCGCAGGACACTGTCCCAATAGTGATAGCAGCGGCTGTCCCCGACCTGCACCACGTACCACCAGGGCCAGACGGCGAAGCCGAGGGTCAGGGTCGTTGCCATTTTCTTTGACTCGGGACGCCCGGCCGCCTCCGCGCGGGTTACCGCCTCCGCCCGCACCGCGTCGTGCGCCTCGAGCGCGGCGGCCCGGAGCGCGCCGAGAAACTCCTCCTCCGCCGCCGACCCGGCCGCGTGATAACTGCGCAGCGTCGAGGCCAGGTAGCGCGTAACGGTCTCGGTCGCGAGCTGACTCGCTTCGCGGCCCGCCGTCCCGCCTCCGACACCGTCGGCCACCAGCATGATGGTGGCGAGCCGCTCGCCGCGGAGTGGGAGCCGGTCCGGCTCGGGAAGGCTGGTCGCGTGGATCACCACCTGCGGATGCACGGTGCACAGCAGGAAATGGTCCTGGTTTTCGGTGCGAACCTTGCCGGGGTGCGTGAGCCCGAAGAGATCGAGCTCGTCATCCCGCGGCTTCGGGCCGGGTTTGGCGGAAATCTTGGCGGTCTGAATCTCGGGGAGTGCCATCGGCGCCTCCTTCGGGCGGCCCTGCAGTGCCAGGATGGCCGCTCCCCGCCTTGTCCGCAAGGGCGTCGTTTGGAGCGCGGCCTAGCCCCCAGCCGCCAGCCGCTCGGGGTTCTTGGGATGCTTGGCGACTTTGTCGACCAGCTTGAACGCGGCTTCCACGGCGCCATTCAAGGTGGCATCGGACTCGAAGTTGCTGCCCGAGCTCAGCAGAATGGCGGCGAGCACGGACACCTGTTCGGTGACCTTCATGGGGACCTCAGGTGGAGGGAGCGCTGGAGGAGATGGAACCGGAACCTAGCAGGTGCAAGTCGGCCTCACGAGCCCGCCACTCCGTACCGGCGGCCCCACTGGCCTGGCGCACGTCGGGCGTCCACGGCTGGCGCTCAACCAAGAGTAGCAGCAGACTTTGCGACGGGGATGAAAGGACCCACGTCATGCGTCGGAGCGGCAAGGCAAAGCAGGCGAAGGAACAGGCGGTCAGCGCTGAGCTGGATGCCGAGCGCCTGCGCCAGCGTTCCGAGCAGCTGGCGCGGGCCATCGAGGAGTTCCTGCGACGCCGCGTGCCAACGCACTCGGGACCGGAATGCCGCGACGGCCAGGTCGAGCCCCTCGACTGGTCCGCGACGGGGTGCGAAGCGTTGTGCGCGCTGTGCCTGCTGAACCGGGCCTTGTCGATCTACCGCATGCGGGCCTGAACGGAAGCACCGAGCTCGCATTGCGAGCCGGCTGGCTGCGTACGGAAGGTTTCAACGACATGACGCCGCCCATGTATGCGGGGCTGGGCGTAGGGTTCCGGTTCTAGCCGACCGCGGAACGATGAAGCCCCACATCGATGCGATGTGGGGCTTCTCGAGGTGTCAGTGCGTTGTAATTCTCCTATCGAACCGCTCCCCGATTTGCGGCCTCGAGACCTTGCGTTGGCTTAGGACTGCATTCGAGAACAACAACACGGCGGAGCTGGTGCGGCCGTAACGGCCTGTGATCACAGGCAAGGGACCGGCTCGGAATCGAGCCGAGAACCTAGCGATTAAGAGTAACGCCATCCTGGGGGACCAACGGGCACCAACGCGGAGTTGCGGGCACTTCCGCGCGGCGGTACTACCCGCTCGGACCCCTCGGTGAGGTTGGTTCTTTCATCGTTTCTTTCACGACGTTCAGACATCTGGACAGTTGGCCCCCGACTGCTCATCACTCGAGGTGACCGCTGCAAGCCAGTGACCGGGCCGGGATCGAACCCGAGGCCGCGGAAAGAGCGATGACCGAAGCGAGCCGCGAAAAACCTAACGGGGGTTGGCTTCATTGGCAGCCAGACGTTCGGTCCCCCTCCCTCACGCGACAGCGCCCGGCAGTCGGCGGCCAGGCGCTGCGACGACACGTCTGACTGATGGTTGCTACTCTACCGTAACTTGTCCCTGCGGTACCGAGATGAGTTGAAGGGGGAAAGCGGGAGCGGCGTTACAGTCGATGCCAGCTCCGATAAAGGAGAAGCTGATCTGGTCCGGAGGATCGTTCGCGGAGCGGCCGTTGTCCACGACCGTTGTGACTGCGTCCAGGCCGGCAAGACCTGGAATCCGCGAGTGGGTAATCACGCCACTGACCCACGCCTGGTTACCGATCACGTTCAGACAGTTGACGGCAACGTGAATGCCGATACCACCAAAGCCAGGAGCTTGCGCGAATTGA
>JBOHST010000198.1:0-26336 GCA_050733375.1 Gemmatimonadales bacterium | reverse complement strand
CGCAGCACCGAGAAGCGCGCGATGCTGGCGCGCAGCCGTTCCGCCAGTTGAGCGAGCTGCTGTGAGGTGGCGGTCAAGTCGCTCATCGAGCTGATCTGGGAGCGGGTGGACGACGCCGCGCTGTCGGCGCTCTCCGAGGAACTGCTCGAGATCGCGGCGACCTGCTGTAGCGCTTGCGCCAACTCGGCAAGCCGGGTCGCCTGGCTGCGCGAAACGTCGGCGGTCGCGTTGACGAGATCTCCGATCAATTGCACGCCCTGGTGCAGCTCGAGCAGTGCACCGTCCGCCTCGGCGGCCACCGCGCCGATGTCGCGCACTTGCGATTCGCCGGTCTGCATCGCTCGCGCGGCGGCATCGATGCCGACGCGGAGCTCGGTCACCAGCTCGGCCACCTCGCGGGCCGAGCGGGCGGCCTCGGCCGCAAGGGTGCGGACCTCGTCTGCCACGACGGCGAAGCCCTCCCCATGCTCCTCGGCTCGGGCCGCCTCGATCGCCGCATTGAGCGCGAGCAGGTGCGTCTGGCGCGCGATGCGTGCAATCGCCTGGGCGAACGCTCCGATGCGATCCGACATTCCCGACAGGCTCGCCACCGTAGCCGCTGTTGCCCGGACCTCCTCCCCAACGGTGCGGAGCGTCTGATTGGCGCGGGCCACGCGCTCGCGGCCGCGCTCGGCGGCGGATACAAGACGCCGGGCGTCCACTTGCATCATCTCGGCGCGGGTGCGAAGCGCGCTCGCCTGGTCCGCCGCCTTGGCGCTCTCCCCGCGCGCCGATTCGGCGAGGTGTCGCTGCCGGCTCAGACCCTCGGACAGCTCCTGCGCTGTGAGCGTCACCGCCTCCGAGGTTGAATGGAGCTGCTCGGCGGATGCCGCCAGCTCTTCGGCAAACGCCGCCACCTCGTCCGCCTCCCGTTGGACCGTGGAGATGGTCGCCCCGATCTCGTCCAGCATGCGGTTGAAACTCTTCTCGAGGAACCCCAGCTCGTCGGACTCGGTTGCGGGTGCCCGTACCGCCAGGTAGCCCTGCTCGGCCTCGCCCATGACGCTGCGGGCATGTCGGATACGCTCGATCAACGTCGCGGGAATCCGGTTCAATCCCACGGCCACGAGAATGAAGACGACGGTCTCGATGAACGCCCCGGTGTCGAGGCCGGCGGTGCCGGGGTAGAGCACGCCGTGGAGGTGGCTCGCCGCGAGGTAGGTGAGCGAAGCGACCAGGACCAGGAAGTCACCCACCCCCCGCGCCTGGTCGAAGGCGTACGGCAACACCGCGATGAAGAACCCGGCCACCATGCCGCCATGGCCGAACCACACCACCAGCACCGCGACGTAGAACACATCGAGCAGGGCGAACGCGTAGATCAGCCACCAGCGGTACAAGCCGCGCTCGTGGATCATCCCCACGAGGACGTTCAGCGCGGCGAAGCCTCCCGAGACAAGCACGATCGTGCCCGACGGAGTCGGAACGCTACCCCCAAGCCGGCCCACCAGGGCGATCGTCGCCCCCACTGCGATCAACACCCAGCGGCGCCGGTGGCTGCGCGAAAAGGTCTCGAGGTCCTTGAGGCGCTGTTCCAGTCCGGTGGCGTCATCCGTCCAGCCGCGCATGCGAGCGGCAATGGAGCCGGGTTGCCGGGTGGCGGCGGCTGTCGGAGAGGAAAGTGGCTCGAATCCTGTCATGTCGGCCCGGAAGCCCAGTCTGGCCTGGGTGAGAGACAGGCGAATGCTACAGCGAAAGGCTTAGCGGCGGGGGCCACTACACCCCGAGCTCCGAAACGGTGACGAGTACGGCAACGGGGACTCCGGTCGCCTCCACCGCGCGACGTCCGCCTGCCTCTCGATCGACGACGGTGAGCACGCCCAGCACCTGCCCGCCGGCGGCGCGCACGACGGCAATCGCGTCGAGCGCGGAGTGACCGGTGGTGAGCACGTCTTCGATGACGACGACCGCGTCACCCGGGTCGAAGCATCCCTCGATGCGCCGCCCGGTGCCGTGGGTTTTCGCTTCCTTGCGCACCGTGAAGGCATTGAGCGGGTCTCCGGACAAACTTGCGGTATGCACGATGGCGTACGCGATGGGATCGGCCCCGAGGGTGAGGCCCCCAACGGCCCGTGGCGTCCAACCATGTGCCCGAAGCGTCGCGAGGCCAAGGGGCCCGATCAGCGACTGTCCTTGTCCCGACATCGTGGTGCGTCGAGCGTCGATGTAGTAGCTGGAGCGGTTCCCGGAAGCGAGCACGAAATCCCCGCGAATCACCGAGCGCTGGCTTAACAGTTCGATTAGCCGCGCGCGGGCTTCGGTATTAGTAGTAGCGGTCAATACTACTACTCCTGTTTCCCCCCCATAAACTTGCGGAACGCACCGAACAGCCCTGCCGCGGGCACCGCGTCAGCGCTCGCCGTCGCGCCCACTGCGACCTCCTCGGCGAATGCGGTGACGGTGGGTTGCCGTTGGGCCGGGTCCCGCGCCAACCCCCGCATCACAGCCGCTTCCAGCGCCAGAGGGAAGCGACGTCCGGGCATCGCCTGGCTGAGCGGCGCCGGGGCCTCCTTGAGCAGCTGCTGGAACAGCTCGCGCGGGCTGCGTCCACTGAACGGATGATGGCCGGTGAGCATGTAGTAGGTGATGGTGGCCAGGCTGTAAATGTCGGCGCGGGTGTCCACCAATTCCCCCGACAATGCCTCTGGCGCCACGTACTGCAATGTCCCGACGAAGAATCCGGTGCGCGTCAGGCGTTCCTCGGGCGGCAGCTCGGCGTCCCGGGCGATGCCGAAGTCCAGCAATTTGGCCGTCTGGGATGCCGGATCGTATACGATGTTCTCCGGCTTCAAGTCGCGGTGGATAATCCCGACTTGATGCGCGGCGGCCAGGCCCGCGGCGAGTTGCGTCACGATGTGGGCGGCCGTTGCAGGAGCGACCGGTCCACTCTGGTGTAGGAAATCCGCGAGGGATTGCCCAGTAGCCCATTCGAGGGCCAGATAGTACAGACCGTCTGCCTCGCCATAGTCGTAGGTGCGGACCACTCCGGGGTGGCGGACGCGCGCGCCATAACTGGCTTCGCGCAGGAACCGCTTTACCGCCGTGGGGTCGCCCCGAAGACGGGCGCGTAATACCTTGAACGCGGTCGGGCCGTGTTCGGAGTGCTCGGCGCGATACACTTCCGCCGTGCCCCCCTCGCCCACGCGTTCGAGGAGGCGATAGCCGGCGATCGTCCGACCGGCGAGATTCTCACTGGCCATGGGGTCGGGCGAAACTAACGTCCGGATTTGAGGTTCAGCAAGTGATGCCACGCGCCGTCCTTGGCCCAGTGCTGGTCTACTCGCTTTTCGGGTGCAGTTCCTGGCAGCGAGTCGGCGCGCCGGACCGCCCGCAGCCCGGAGTGGAGGTGGCACGGCTGTTCGACGCCGCCACCATCTACCAGCGTATGGGATTCTTCGTCACCGGCGCCCCTCTCCCAGCGGTGGCGACGGTGCGGTACCTGGCCGGCCCCTCGCCGGATTCCACGCTCGTCCTGTTCGCGCTCTCGATGGCCAGTCATTCCCTCACCTTCCGGCGTGATGGCAACGAGTTTGTCGCGGAGTACCACGTCGAAATGTCGTTCCGCTCCGATTCGACGAAGCCCGTGCAGCTGGCCAGCGATCAAACGGTTCGCGTGCGCAACTTCCAGGAGACGCTGCGGGCCGACGAGAGTATCCTGTTCCAGGGGTTCCTCACCGTGCCGCCCGGAGCGTACACTGCCAGCGTCGCGATCCGCGACCGCCACAGCCCTGCATTCGCGCGTCGGGATCGGCCGGACACGGTGCCGCGCTTCACTGGTCCTGCGCTGGCCACCCCGGTCCCCTATTACGAAGGTACCGGACGCGACACACGGAGCGAACGGCCGCAACTGCTCGCCAACCCGCGGGCTACACTGCCATACGGGGCGGACACGCTGCGCTTCTACGTAGAAGGGTACGGCCTCCCCACCGGCACGCGGCTTGCGGTGGTTGCGGTCGACCAGAGCGAGAACGAGTTGTGGCGCGACACAGTGACACTTCAGGACGCGGAGGGGCTCGCTCGCGGGACGGTGAAGGTCGCGGCGACCATGCTACCCGTGGGCGAGGAGGAGCTGCGGCTCGAAACGGTCGGGGGTGCCGCGCAGGTTCGGACTCCGTTTCTGGTGAGTTTCTCGAGCCGGTGGGTGATCACCAACTACACCGAGATGGTGAGCCTGCTGCGCTACTTCGACCGGCAGGATCTGGTGACGAAGTTGGGCAACGCGCCACCCGAGCAACGTGCGATGGCGTGGCGCGAGTTCTGGTCGGCAACCGATCCGGTGCCGGTCACTCCCGAGAACGAAGCGGTCGATGCGTACCTGCGGCGCATCCAGACCGCGAATCTCCGCTTCCAGGAGGCGGGGCGACCTGGATGGCTGACCGACCGTGGCGCGGTGTACGTAACGCTGGGCGAGCCCGACGAGGTGCTCGACTTCTCGAGCAGCGCGGTGTCGCGCAACTCGGCGCAGGGGATTCGGTGGACCTACAACACGCTGCGGCTGGTCCTGCTATTTCAGGATGTCACCGGTTTCGGCCGGTTCGATCTCACGCCGGGGTCCCGGGCGGACTACCAACAAGTCCTCGCTCGCGTACGTCGCGCACAGTGATGCTCCGGGCCGCACTCGGGGTGCTCGTCGGGTGCTGGCCGCTCGTCGCCTCGGCACAGTCCGCCGCGACCTTCTCGCAGCGCGCTGAATCCCTCTGGTTGGCCGGCCGTCCCTGGCACGCAGCGGAGACATTGCTGGACGCCGGGGCGCGAGCCCCGCGACAAAACCCCGCGTTCATTCTTCAGGGCGCGCAGGCGGAGCTCCAGGCCCGCCGCTATGACAGGGCCCGCAGCATGCTGGTCGGCCAGTCGTGGGTCGAGCACTATGCAGACGGCGAAGCCCTCGCGGTGTTGGGCGAAGCCGAATGGCGGCTCGGGCGGCCGGCCGCGTCAGCAGGACGCTTCGCGGCGGCGCGGGACCGGTCGCGGGGAGCCCGCTCGGCGCTGCTTGCGGTGCGGGCCGCGCGGGGATTCGAGGCAGCCGGCCAGGCCGATAGCGCGGCGCGCTACTTCGCCGCCGCACGCGCGAGCGGGTTGGCGGCGATTGAGCCGTGGCTGCGGTTGCGTGAGGCGCGGGTGCGGCGCGACACCGCAGCGGCCCTGCGCTTGCTCGTCGGCCTGCCGCCGGTCGTCGCGCGCGAGGCGGCTGGCGCACGCGCGGCGCTCTTGCTCACCGCCGGCGACTCAGTCGCAGCGCGCGCGGCCTTCGCCGCCGCGGGGAAGACGATTCCGAGCGTCCGGCTGAGCCTCGCGCTCGGTGATCAGGCGGGTGCACGTGCCGAGTTGTATTCGTTGTTCGCGCGGGCCCCGGAGTCTGACGAAGCGGCGAGCGGCGTGCCGCTGGCCCACGGCCCGCTACCGCCGCGGGTGTCCGCGGAGCGGGTGGCTCTGGCGCGCGTGCTTCGCAAGCACGGGGCCGCGCCCGAGGCGCGGGATCAAGTGGCGCGCGCGCGTGCCGCCGGTGACTCGAGCGGGTCGACGCTGATCCTCTCGGGTGAGTTGTTAACCGCGGCGGGTCTGTACCGCGAGGCGGAAGCGGCGTATCGCGCCGCCGGACGCGACCCGGAGCGTACCGCGTTGGCGTTGTACCGTCGCGCCCGGGTGCTGGTGCGTCTCGGCGATCCCGGGGCACCAGAGGCCCTCGTCAGTTTCGCCGAGACTTACCCTGCGGATAGCGCCGCGCCGACGGCGCTCTACCTGGTCGGCGATTTTCTGGCCGACCAGGGGGATTCAGCGGGAGCCGACCGCTGGTTGGCCGAGCTCACTCGCCGCTATCCCGCCGATCAGCGATCCTCGTTGGCCCGCTTCCGGCTCGCGGCCGCCGAGTATCGTCGCGGACACCTGGACGCTGCCGCGCGACTGTACACCGCGGAGATCGTGGTGGCAGGAGTCCAGCGGGTTGCGGCGCGCTACTGGCTGGCGCGATTGGCGCGCGAGCGCGGTGACAGCGCGGGAGCCGATTCCCTGTGGCGCGCGCTCGTCCGGGACGACTCGCTTGGCTACTACGGCCTCCATGCCAGGCGCGTCGCCCGCCTGCCCCCCATCGCGATCGCGGGAGACAGTTTGGCCGCGACCGCGGCCTCGGATTCGGGCCTTGCCCGACTGGACACGTTGCTGCTGGCCGGGCTGGACACGGAGGCCGGGCTCGAGGTTCGCGCGCTGCTGGCCCGTACGCCACAATCGCTCGACGAGTTGCTCGGCTGGAGCCGGGGGCTGTCGGTACGGGGCTGGGGTTCGGCGGCGGTCCGGTTGGGTTGGGCAGCGTCAACGCGTGTCCCAAACGATGCCCGGGTGCTGCGCGCGATTTACCCGTGGCCGCGTCGCGCGGCACTCGAGGCCGAGGCCCACGAGTTCGGCGTGGATCCTCTGCTGTTCGCCGCGATCGTACGCCAGGAGAGCACGTTCGACCAAGAGGCGTTGTCACGTGCCGGCGCTCGCGGGCTGGCGCAACTGATGCCGGGCACAGCAGCACAGGCGGCCCGGGGGCTGGATGTCACCCTGTACCCCGAGTGGCTCACGCTTCCCGACCTGAACCTGCACCTCGGTGCCTCCCACCTCGCCGCCCTGCTGCGTCGTTTCGGTGGACGGGTGGAGGTGGCCGTCGCTGCCTACAACGCGGGCGCCGCCCCGGTACAGCGCTGGCTGGCGCGGCCGGGCGGCGACGACCCGGACCAGTTCATCGAGCAAATCCCCTTCCAGGAGACTCGGGGCTATGTGCGCGCGGTGCTGCGCAACCGCGATCTGTATCGCGCTCTGTATGCACCGGTCGGCCGCTGATTCCACGGCCGGGCCGGCTCGTCGTCGTTGCTTGACAAGTTTCCGAACCCGCTGCCTCTTGTAAATCCGCGTGGTCGGCCGAGGGGTCGACAGACGGACTCGTCGCATCGTGTCGGACTTTGCAGGAGGCGTATCGAATGGCACGGGGAAAGGTGAAGTGGTTCAACGATTCGAAGGGATACGGCTTCATCGAGCAGGATGGTGGCGAAGATGTGTTCGTGCACTTCTCGGCGATTCAGATGGACGGATTCAAGACGCTCGCCGAGGGTCAGGTCGTGGAGTTCGAAGTCCAAAACGGTGACAAGGGCCTCCACGCGATGAACGTGATGCGCGTCTGACGCGCCGCTCCCGCTCGGTGGCCTCGCCCCGCCGGAGCACTCCGGCGGGGCGATCGTTTGCGAAGGTTATCTTCTCTCCCCATGCCGGCCGCCCTACCGCACCGTTTCTTCCTCGTCGATGGCTATGCGCTGATCTACCGCGCCTTTTTTGCGATGATCGCGCGTCCGCTGACCACGCAGCGTGGGGAGAACACCTCCGCCGCCTGGGGTGTCACCAATTTTCTCCTCCGGCTGCGACAGCGCCACCGGCCGGACTACCTGGGCTGGGTCCACGACGTCGGCGAATCCTTCCGCCACCGAGAATACCCGGCGTACAAGGCCACACGCGAAAAACTCGGCGAGGAGCTGCAGCAAGAATTCAATCGTTCGGTGGAACGGATCGAGGAGCTACTCGGGGCGTTCCGGGTGCCGGTGCTCGGCGTGGAAGGGTTCGAGGCGGACGACGTCATCGGCACGCTGGCCAGCGCGGCTGCGGAGAGCGGGCTGCAGGCGGTGATCGTGTCCGGCGACAAGGACTTCTACCAGCTCATCGGACCGCGCATCGCGCTGCTCAATCCCGGCCGCGGTGGTCCGGCCGCCGTGGAAGAGCAGTGGGTGGATGAGACAAACGCCAGTGAGCGGTTCGGCATTTCCCCCGCCCAGGTGGTGGACTACCTCGCCCTGGTGGGTGACAGCTCCGACAATATCCCCGGCGTAAAAGGGATCGGGGAGAAGACCGCGGTGGAGCTGCTCCGCATGTACGGCGGCCTGGATGCGATCCTCGCGCACGCGGCTGAGATCCAGGGCAAGCGCGCCCGTGAGGCGTTAGTGCAATACGGGGCCGACGCGCTGCTGTCGCGTGATCTGGTGACCATTCGGCGGGATGTGCCAATCGCCCTCGATCTCGCCGCGTTTCGCGTTTCACCCGCGGACACAACTCAGCTGGAACGCCTGTTCCTCGAGCTCGAGTTCCGGTCGCTCGTCCCGAAACTGGAGATGTTGGGGGCGGCTGACACCTCGGGCCCCGTCGAGACCGCCGCCGCGCCCGTCACACCAGAGCGCACCCCCGAGATTATCGATGACCTCGCCCAGCTCGCCACGGTGCTCGCGGAGTGCCGGCGCGCGCCGCTGGTGACGTTGGACACCGAGACGTCGTCGCTCGATCCATTGCGCGCCGAGCTCGTCGGGCTGTCGCTCGCCGTCGCACCGGATCGCTCCTGGTATCTGCCGTTCGCCCATGTGGCGCCCGAGGGACCCCTGGCAGGCGGGGCGGCGCCGCGAAACCTGCCGCCGCTCGGCAGCGAGCCACTGCGGCCGCTGCGCGACCTGCTCGCCGATCGCGCGGTGTCCAAGGCTGCACACAACGTGAAGGACGACCGGCTGGCCCTGCGCCGGGCGGGAGTAGAGCTGGCCGGAGTCGTCTTCGACTCGATGCTAGCGGCATTCGTACTCGATCCCGGCCGGCGATCCTTCGCCCTCGAGGAGCTGGCGCGGGATCGGCTCGGGATCCGGGTTCGGACGTACAGCGAGGTCGTCGGACGCGGCCGCGCCGAGCGTAGCTTCGCCGAAGTGCCGATCGCCAGCGCCGCGCGCTACTGCTGCGACGACAGCGAGACGGTGTTGCGGCTGCACGATGCACTCGCACCCGAGCTCGCAGACCACCACCTGCAACCGCTGCTGGCCACGGTCGAGATGCCGCTGGTGCCGGTGCTGGCGGACATGGAGTGGGCCGGCGTGCTGGTGGACCGGGCGCGGCTCGGGGAGTTGTCGCGCGGGTTCGCAGTTGAGCTGGCCGCGATCGAACGGCGGCTCTACGAAGCCGCGGCCACGGAGTTCAACCTCAACTCCACACCACAGCTCCGAACGGTGTTGTTCAACAAGCTCCAACTCCCGATCCTGAAGAAGACCAAGACCGGCCCCTCGACGGATGTGGACGTACTGGAGCAGTTGGCGGCGATGGGGCACGAGGTGCCGCGCCTGCTGATCGAATACCGCGAGCTGTCCAAGCTCAAGTCCACGTACGTGGACGCGTTGCCAGGCTTCATCCACCCGGAAACCGGCCGCATCCATACGAGCTTCAACCAGGTCGGCGCGGCCACCGGCCGACTGTCTTCCACCGACCCTAACCTCCAGAACATCCCCGTTCGGACCGAGCGCGGCGAGTCCATCCGCCGGGCGTTCATCGCCCCGCCGGGTAGCCGGCTACTCGTGGCCGACTATTCGCAGATCGAGCTGCGGCTCCTGGCGCACCTGTCCGGCGACCCGGCGTTCGTCGCGGCGTTCGAGCAAGGCGGCGACATCCATCGTCAGACAGCGGCGGTGATCTTCGGCGTGTCGCAGGAGCAAGTGACCGCCGACATGCGCGCTCGAGCCAAGACCATCAACTTTGCCACGATCTACGGCCAGGGTCCGTTCGCCCTCGCGCGCCAGCTCGGCATCACGCAGGACGAGGCGAAAGCATTCATTCATCAGTATTTCGAGCGGTTTTCCGGTGTGCGGGCGTGGCTCGACCAAACCATCGCGGAGGCGCGGCAGAAGGGGTACGTCGAAACGCTGTTCGGCCGCCGCCGCTATATCCCGGAACTGAAGGACCGGAACTTCAACATCCGCGCCTTCGGGGAGCGCACCGCGACGAACTCGCCGTTACAAGGCTCGGCGGCCGACCTCATCAAGGTCGCCATGGTCCGGCTGCACGCCTCGATCGGCGCGGAACGGATGCGCGCCCGGATGCTGCTGCAAGTCCATGACGAACTCGTGCTAGAAGTGCCCGAAAACGAGGTGGCGCGCGCCACGGAACTTGTAAAACGCCACATGGAGGAGGCGGCCAGTCTGCGAATTCCGCTGGTCGTAAGTGTAGGCGTGGGAGGCAATTGGGTCGATGCCAAGGCCTGAGCATAGGTCTTGCACAAGCCGGGTTCGGCACTCACTATTCGGATTGGCGGCGCCGGCGTGAAGGCTCGGTGCTCGTGTCACCCGGAGGTTGTGACGTGAAGTTGTCCCGTGGGTTCACGCTGGTTGAGCTATTGATCGTGGTGGTGATCATCGGGATCCTCGCGTCCATCGCGATCCCGAAGTTCGTCAACACGAAGGAAAAGGCGTATCTGGCGTCGATGAAGTCCGATCTCCGCAACCTTGCGACGGCGGAGGAGGCCTTCCTGTTCGACAGCCTCTACTACTCCAACAACCAGGTGGCCCTCAACAACTTCCGCGCCTCGACCGGTGTCACGATCACGATCAACGAGGCCACCGGTGGCGGGTGGTCTGCGACCGCACAGCACGGCGTGAGCCCAAGGCGGTGCTACCTGTTTTACGGGAGCGCAACGCCGATCGGGACCGCCACGCAGGAGGGTAAGATCAGCTGCAATTGAGCGGGGCCTGGCGGGAGTTCGCGCGCCGCCGCGAGGGGATGTGTTTCGCCCTCGACGGCGGCGTTTGGCTGCATCGCTGGCGCCTGCGCGGCGAAGCGATGGTGCATCTGGTGAGCGCAGATCGGGAACGCTTGCTGGAGCTGGGACGCGCGCTCGGGTTCCAGCCCGCCTGGTTGCAATACAAGCCGCTCAAAGACCCGCGTACCGGACAGCGGTTGGCCGCGTGGCACTGGGACGTCTGGGGCAGCCGATTGGCGCGCCTGGCCCCGCCAGACACACCGCGACCGGGATAGCTATCCGTTTCCCTTCGGTACCCGCACTCCCGGCCACCAATTCCATCTCCCCGCGATGTGCATGATGGCCGGGACGAGAATCATGCGAATCAGGGTGGCGTCGAGCAGCACCGCCACCGCGAGCCCGAAGCCGATGAACTGCACGGCCAGCACCCGCGCGAAGGCGAAGGCGCCGAACACGAGGATCATGATGGCCGCGGCGAACGAGATGGTGGACCCCGTCATCGACAAGCCCTCCATCGTCGCATGGTCGTTGCGGCCGGTCTTGTCGAACACCTCCTTCACTCGCGTCAGGAGAAACACCTCGTAGTCCATCGAGAGCCCGAACACGGTCGCGAACACCAACACCGGTACCACCACGAAGATCGCCTCGGTCGGGCCCTCGAGCCCGAACAGCCCACCGCCGTAGCCGTGCTGAAACACGAGGACGGTGACACCGAACGCCGCCCCCACCGAGAGGCAGTTCAAGAGGACGGCCTTGAGCGGCACGAGCACCGAGCGGAACGCGACGAACAGCATGAGGGCGGTGATCCCGAGGACCAGCAGCACCACGCGCGGGAAGCGGTCCAGCAGATCGTCCTGCAGGTCCACGCTGGCGGCGGCAAACCCGCCCACCAGCACCTGGGCGCCCGTGAGCCCGCGTACGCCTTGCGCGGCGAGCGCCCGGGCGTGTCGCGCCAGGTCCATCATTCCCGTGAGCGATACGCTGTCGGCGGCGATGACGTCGATCAGCGTCGTCCGGCCGTCGGCGCTCAAGTAGGCGTCGAAGAACTTCGGGTAGCGGGATCGCACGCCCGCGGGGTCGCTGTAGAACACGGCGAGCTGAAACGACGAAAGGCCCGGCCGGAGCGAGGCCACGCCGCGGACCTCCTTCACCCGCGGGTCGCGGCGCAAGGAATCGCTCAGGACCTTGAGGCCGAACAACCGCGGCCCCTTGAGGGCCGACTCCCCGGGTGGGAGCTGGACCACGAGGCGGGTGGGGAGGATCAGACCGTTTGCCCCCATGGCGCGCAATTGCGCGAGCCCCTGTCCGGACTCCGACTGAGGCGGAAACCAGTTGCGCGCCGGAACCCCGATCCGGATCTGGGTGAGGGGCAGCATGAGGAGTCCCAGCATGCCGCCCCCGATGGCGATCGCGCCCCAGGGACGTTGGCCGAGCCAGCGCGCCCATCGTTCCCAGCCGCTCGGAGCGTGGATTCGGGCCAGCAGTCGCGCCAGCCAACGGGGACGGTCGATGTCGCGCCCCAGCAGCGTGAGGGTCGCGGGGAGAAACGTGGTGGCGAGCAGAACAGCCGTGGCGACGACGAGCAGCCCACCGATGCCGACGGATCGGGTCTCGATCAGCGGTGTCGTGATCAGCGCGGCGAAGCCGACCACCACGATGAGACCGGAGGTCACGACCGCCGAGCCGGCGGTCCGGATCGTCCGGATCGCGGCGTCGACGTGCGAGAGGCCCCGGTTCAACTCCTCGCGAAATCGAGTCACCACGAGCAGCGAGTAGTCGATCCCGACGCCCAGGCCGACCATCGTCGTGATGTTGAGCACGAAGACCGACATCGTCCAAAACTGCGCGAGCACCGTGACGAGGCCGAGCGCAATCGTGATGGCCAGCATCCCCACCATGACCGGCAGCGTCGCCGCGACGAGCGCGCCGAAGGCCAGCACCAGGACGAGGAGCGTGAGCGGCAACAGCCGTCGTTCGCCGGCGGCAGTGTCCTCGGTGCTGATGGCGCGCACGTCGTGGTCGAGTGCAGCGCTGCCGGTGACCCGGACCTCGAATCCCGCGTTGCCCGGGACGCGCGACAACGCCGCCCGGATGGTGTCACGAAATTCGGGAACGAAGTCCTTGGTGATGTCGCCGGTTTGCTTGCGAGTGAGCGCGGCCAGCAGGAAGGTGGTGCGCCGATCCGGGCTCACGAACGTCGATTCCGCCACGGTGCGTGTCGAGACCACCTGGCGCACGTAAGGCTCGCGCGTCGCGGCGGCGGCCAGGGAATCGATGACGGCGATGAACCGCCTGTTGTTGATGCGCACCGGTCCGCGCACTACGATCGCCACGTATTCGGCGAACGGGCTCGGGAACGCCGCATCGATCAGCTGGGAGACACGCTTTGATTCCGTGAGTCGATCGGGGCCGCCGCGCACCGCCAGCGCCCGCTGAACGTGCGCCGCCCGCGGCACCAGGAGCGCGGCGAGCGCTACCCAGGCCGCGATCACCGCCCAGCGATACCGGATGATGAAGCGGGCGGGAAGCGCGATCATTCAACGTCCAAGCACAAGCAGGCCACAATCATAGGACCAGGGAGGGGGCAAAGCTAGCGCCGTGTCGCCGGGGCTCGGCATATTCCCGATTATGGATGAGCGGACGCGGTCGCGATGGATTCTTGGGCTCATGGGGTTGATGGTGCTGGCCGTCGCCTGGAACCTCATCGCGAAACGTCTGCCGGCGCGCGTCGACGCCACGCCGTCGGGAGAGCGGGTCGCGGCACCGCCGCCGTCGCCGCCCACCCGAAGCCAGGCGGGGACGCAAGTCCAGAGCGCCGCGCCGACCGGCCCCGGGTATCTGGACCTGATGGCCCGGGCGCAAATCCGCCGCCGCATCCGCGCGAGCGCGCCGCGCGCGTACCTCGACTACGTCGTCGCGGAATCGAGCGACTCGATGCTGCATCGTTGGGACGGTCGCGTCGCGCGACCCGTGCGGGTGTACCTCGCACCGGACACGGTGACCAGTTTCCAGCCCGCGTTCATCGATGCGATCCGCACGGCGTTCCAGCGCTGGGAGCAGGCCGGCGTGCCGGTCCGGTTCGCTTTCACAGCGGATTCCGCCACGGCCGAGGTGCGGTTCGCTTGGCGGCTGCAATTCGAGATCGAACGCACCGGCCAAACGGATCTCGATTGGGATCGAGACGGCCTGCTGCGAACTGGGTTGGTGACTATTGCCACGCAGGACCCGCGCGGGCAGCCGCTCGGGCCGGATGACGTGCGCGTCGTCGCGCTCCACGAAATCGGCCACCTGATCGGCCTCGACCACTCCCCCGACTCGACTGATCTGATGTTCGCCAAGACTGTGGTGCGGGACCTCTCGGAGCGCGACATCCGCACCGCGCTGTTGCTCTACGAACTGGCTCCGGGAAGCTTGCGGTAGCGGCATCATGGTGCGGCGCGCGATCGTTCCTCTGCTGACCCACACCACTCCCGACGGCGGCGCCGCGAGCCTGGCGCAGCAGATCGACGCCCGGGTGCGCGAAGGCGAGCTGATCGAACGGCGCGACGACGGGGCGGTGCGCTGCGTCGCCTGCGGTCACCGCTGTCTCGTCAAACCCGGTCGCCGCGGCATTTGCAAGGTCCGCTTCAACCGGGAAGGCACGCTCTATGTGCCCGCCGGCTACGTGGCGGCGCTGCAGTGCGACCCCACCGAAAAGAAGCCATTCTTTCACTGCCTGCCGGGGAGCGATACGCTCACCTTCGGAATGCTGGGCTGTGATTTCCATTGCGGCTACTGCCAGAACTGGTTGACATCGCAGGCGTTGCGTGATCAGGCGGCGGGAGTCGAACCGACCGATATCACCCCGGACGGGCTGGTACAGTTGGCGCTGCGCCAGGGCGCCCGGCTGGTCGGCTCCTCCTATAACGAGCCCTTGATCACGGCGGAGTGGGCAGTGGACGTGTTCAAGGCCGCGCGCGCGGCCGGCCTCAAGACCGCGTTCATTTCGAACGGGAATTGCACCCCCGACGTGCTCGACTACATCCGGCCCTGGACCGACTGCTACAAGATCGATCTCAAGGCGATGGATGATAAGCGCTACCGCGAGCTCGGCGGAGTCCTGGCGCACGTGCTCGAAGCGGTTCGGATGGTCTACGAGCGGGGGTTTTGGCTCGAGATCGTCACCCTGGTGGTTCCCGGCTTCAATGACGACGATGCCCAGCTCATGCGCGCGGCGGAGTACATCGCGTCGGTGTCACCCGAAATCCCCTGGCACGTGACGGCGTTTCATCAGGACTATCGGATGACCGACCCGGACAACACATCGGCGGCTACGCTCGTGCGGGCCTGCGAAATCGGCGCCCGTGCCGGGCTCAAGTTCATTTACGCCGGCAACCTTCCCGGCCGCGTGGGCCGCTGGGAGCACACCTGGTGCCCCGACTGCGGCGATCTCCTGATCGACCGCTTCGGCTACGTCATCCGGCAGCAGCACGTCGGCCCAGAGGGGCGCTGTCCGTCGTGCGGGCGACGCATTCCAGGCGTCTGGTGCTAGCGACGCTGATCCTGCTCCAAGCCGTCGTCCAGATCACCCCGGGGTCCCGCTCCGGGGCCACTCCCCCCAAGCCGACGTTCGATGCGATCACCTTCGACCCCGTGGTGTCGCAGGGCATCCGTACCGGCGCCTATCCGGGAGCCGCCCTGGCCGTGGGGCGGGCGGACACGATGTTGTTTTTGGGCGGGTATGGGCGCCGCACCTGGACGGCGGGAAGCGCTGCCGTCGACCCCGTCGAGACGATGTACGATCTCGCGTCGCTCACCAAGGTCGTGGTCACCGCTACCGCGGTGATGCTGCTCGTGGATCGAGGCAAGGTGCGGCTCGATGCGCCGGTTGCGACCTACGTACCGGAGTTCACGGGGCCTGGCACAGCGGGCATCACCGTACGGCAGCTGCTGTCCCACACGTCGGGTCTGCGCGCCGATCTGCCGATCGACATGATCCGCGGTGCCGCGGACGCCGCGGCGCTGCTCCGGCTCGTGTATGCGGAAACGCCCCGCTTTCCGCCTGGCACGCGCGTGGTCTACAGCGACCTGAACGCCGTCCTCCTCGGTGAAATCGTCGGGCGCACGAGCGGCGAGCCACTCGATGCCTTCGCGGCCCGCGAGATTTTCGGTCCGCTCGGTCTGCGGGATGCGGGATTTCGGCCGCCCGCGCGGCTCGCGTCGCGGATCGCGCCGACCGGCGTGTGGCGCGGGCGGCCGATGGCCGGCATCGTCAACGACCCCACGGCGGCGAAGCTTGGAGGGGTTGCAGGACACGCCGGCCTGTTCGCGACGGCTCAGGACGTCGCTCGCTTCGCGCAGTTCATCCTGCGGGGCGGCGTGACCCATGACGGCCGACGCCTGATCCGCGCCGAGACAGTGCGCGCATTCACCTCCCGCGTCGCGTATTTCGGTTCGGGGGAAGGGCGCGCGCTCGGCTGGCAGGCCCTCCCCACTGACGAACGCGTGAGCAGCGCGGGGACCAGGTTTGGGAAACGGAGCTTCGGGCACACCGGGTGGACCGGAACGTCGCTGTGGATCGACCCCGACCGCGACCTGTTCGTCGTGCTGCTCACGAACCGCGCCTTCGCCCCTCGCAGCCGGGAACCGTTCACCGTTCTCAAGAAGGTGCGGGGGAGGCTCGCCGACGCCGCGGCGGAGGCGAGCGATGCCGAACGCTGAGGGCGGCCCGACGCTGATCTACGATGGCGACTGCGGCATATGCCGGTCGGCGGTCGCGCGGGTGCGCGCGTGGGATCGGCACAGGCGCCTGTCCTACGTCCCGTTTCAGGATCCGTCCGTCGGGCGATTCGGCATCGCGCTCCCCGCGCTCGCTGCCGCGATGCATCTCGTCCTGCCCGGAGGCCGCGTATTCGCCGGAGTGGACGCCGTGCCCGAACTGGGGAAGATTCTTCCCGGCAAGCGTTGGTGGACGTGGGGCTTCGCCGTGCCCGGTGTGCGCGCCGCGGCGCGCCGGATTTATCGGCGCATCGCCGAGCGGCGCCACTGTCTCGTGCGGGGACTGCCGGCTCGCGCGCCGCGCGCATAGGTTGGCGAGAGAAGGGAGACGCAATGGTTGAACTTACAGGGGAAGCGGTGCGGCAGACGCTGCGGACCGTGAAAGACCCTGAGTTGAACCTCAACATCATCGACCTGGGGCTGGTCTACGACGTGGACGTGGAGGAAGGCAACGTCCACATCCAGATGACGCTCACGTCACCAGGCTGCCCGGCGGGTCCGCAGATCATGAACGACATCCACAAGACGCTGCGGGCAATGGACGGCGTGCAGGACGTCGATATCGAGATCGTGTGGGAACCCTACTGGACCCCCGAGAAGATCGAGCCGAAGATCCGCGCGATGATGGGGTTCTAGGCGCTCCCCCATGGACAGCCGCATTCGCCTGCTGCGCGACGTCTTCGACCAGGCGTTCTCGGGTGCCTCCTGGCACGGCACGCCGCTATGGGGCTCGGTGCGCGGCGTGACCGCCACGGAGGCGTTATGGCGGCCGGGGCGCGGCCGGCACAACATCTGGGAGATCGTGCTGCACACCGCCTATTGGAAGTGTATGGTCCGGCGCCGCCTGGCGCGCGACCAGGCGATCGCATTCCCGCGCCCCGGCAGCAACTGGCCGGCACTCCCTGACCGGGCCACGGCGGCGACCTGGAACCGCGACCGGCAGCTGTTGCAGCACGAGCACGAGGGCCTGCGGCGGGTGATCGTGCGGTTCAAGGCGGAGCTGCTGGGCCGGCGCGGATGGCGCTCCAAATGGCGCAATGCCCAGGACATCTACGGCATCGCGTCCCACGATCTGTATCACGCCGGTCAGATTCAGCTGCTGAGACGGTTGTACAAGGCGCGCGGCCGTTAGGCCAGCGCCGAGAGCAGCGCGTCCCCCAACACCTCCACCTGCCAGCGCCGCAGATCGTCCAACCGGCCGAGTCCCGCGCGATCGACCGGTCGTGCCCGCGCGACGACCTCGAGTGTCGACTTGCCGCAGAGGACTCCCGGATCGAGGCCCAGTCGCTTGGCGACGCCGTTGCGGGCCGCCTTGAGCCGGTCCACCCGGGCATCGAACTCCGGGTCTTTGGCGAAGCGCGGCCCCCGCTCCCGTTTTGGTAGTTCCGCCTCTGGGATCGTCAGGGCGCGCCCGACCGCGGCGACCAGCGCCGGGCCGTGTCGGCGCGCGAGGGTTCCGGGGAGCTCGCGGATCCCGTTCAGGGCCTCGAGGGAGCGCGGGAGCGCCTGGCTCACCGCGAGCAACGACTCGTTGCCGATGATGCGGAACGTGGCCTTGTCCTGGTCGGCCGCGAGCCCGTCCCGCCAGGCGACGAGCTCTCGTAGCGCGGCGAGGGAGCGAGGCTGCAGCGCCTTCGCGCCCTTGATCCGGAGAAAGGCCTCGCCGGTCTCGCCCGGCGGCGACCAGCGCAGCTCCTCAAGCCACACGAACTCCTCTTCGGCCCAAGCGAGCCGACCATGCGCTTGGAGCCGTTGGCGGAGCGCGTCCTGCAACGCCGGAAGGTGTCGCGTGTCGTCGGCGGCGTACGCCAGCATGGCCGGGGAAAGGGGGCGCAGCGACCAATCGGCCCGCTGATGCGTCTTGGCGAGCTTTACCCCGACGTAGCGTTCGAGCAACGCGGCCAGCCCGATCGAAGGCTCTCCCACGAGCTGCGCGGCGATACGGGTATCGAACATGCGGCGGGCGCGGAAGCCGTAGTCGCGGTCGAGAATCCGCAGGTCGTAGTCGGCATCGTGGAAGACCTTCTCGACGTTCGTATCCGCCAGCAGAGTCCCGAGCGGGCTCAGGTCGGGGATCGCGAGTGGATCGATGACCATGGTGTCCCGCCGGGTGCTGAGCTGGATCAGGTACACCCGGTCGACATAGCGATGAAAGCTCGCCGCCTCGGTGTCGGCCGCGACGAGCGGCTGGGCGCGGCAGTTGGCGACGACCTCGGCCAGTGCAACAGCGGTGTCGACGTAGCGGTGGCCGCTCACTCGTCTCCCTTGCCGAGCAGCTCGAGACCGCCGGCAATCTCCTCCAGCGCCTTGGCCAGCGTCTTGTAGAACTCGGGGTCGGGAGGTTGTGGGGCGCCGCCCAAGGGATCGCCGGCGCATTTCCGCGCGGCACGCGCGGCGTGCCGGATGTAATCAGTGGGTACCCGCATTGGTCTGGCTCTCGCGCAGTGAGAATCTAGCGCCAAAGATACGCCCGCTGTGGCGGCGCGGCACGCTCGCGGCGCGCACGAGGCGGCGATATGTTCGCCGCGTGACGACGTCCGTCCGGGTCTCTGTTGGCGGCGCGACGCTCGCCGTGCAGGTGCGCGGCGATGGCGCGGCCCTGCTGTTGGTCCACGGCTTCCCTCTCGACCAGACGATGTGGACCCATCAACTCGCTGGGTTCTCGGGGTGGCGTCGCATCGCCCCGGACTTGCGCGGCGCGGGCGCGTCCGAGGCGCCAGTGGGGGATTACTCCATGGCGCGCTACGCGGACGACCTGGTGACGGTGCTCGACGCTGTTGGCGCCGAGCGAGCCGTCTGCTGCGGGCACTCGATGGGGGGGTACGTCCTGTTCGAGTTGCTCCGTCGGCATCCGGAACGGGTGCGGGCCCTGGTTCTGTGCGATACGAAGGCGGAGGCCGACACCCCCCAAGGGAGGCAGGGGCGCGATGAGCTCGCCGAGCTCGCCGAACGGGAAGGAATGGTACCCGTAGCGGAACGATTGCTGCCAAAGTTGCTCGGCCGGACGACCCGGTCGCGTCACCTGGAGTTGGTCGAAACGGTCCGGGCCATGGTGCTGCGCTCGCCCGTGAAAGGGGTCGCAGGAGCGCTGCGGGCCATGCGCGATCGTCCCGATTCGACTCCCTACCTGGACGAGATTCGCGTGCCGACGCTCGTCGTGGGCGGCGCAGAAGACGAGCTTACTCCGCCGGATGTGATGCAACCGATGGCGCGGCGCATTCGGGGCGCTCGATATGTGGAGGTGCCGAACGCGGGCCATGTGTGTCCGCTGGAGCGGCCCGACGCGGTCAACGAGGTGTTACGAGACTTCCTGGCGGGCTTGTAGCCTACTTCATGCCCCGCTCTGCGGACGGCTTGCCCGGAGGGTTATCGGTCAGGAACACGTCCTTATTCTTAGCGATGAACGACTTCCACTGCGGCGGCACGTCCTCCTCGGGGAAGATCGCCGTCACCGGGCATTCCGGCTCACATGCCCCGCAATCGATGCATTCATCGGGGTGAATGTAGAGCTGGTCCTCCCCCTCGTAGATGCAATCCACCGGACAGACATCCACGCAGGAGCGGTCCTTCACGTTGATGCACGGCTCGACGATGATATACGGCATCAGCTGGTCTCCGGAGTCGCGTCACCACGGCCTTCTTGCCGCAGAGTAGGCAAACCTAGACGCGGACCTAGTCGAGTCAAGGCGTCCGACTGATGGGCGTCCAGCTACGCACGGGTATCCAAGTTACCGAGCGGTATCTGGTTGGCGCCAAACCGCCGCCGGCCTACGGCCGTAAATGCCATATGCCACCAGCGAATTGCCGATTCGGGTTCTCCATGCTGTTCCTCGTAGCGGGGTCACTCGGCGCTCAGAGCCAGGGGGTGGTTCGGGGTACCGTCCGAGCCGCGGCTGATGACACGGCAGTCGAAGGGGTGCGCGTGATCGCCCTGTTGTCGAGCCCGATCGTCGTCACGACCGGAGCCGCAGGACGGTTCGAGCTGTTGCTTCCCCCCGGGACCGTGCGGATCGTCGCCGCCGGGATCGGGTTCGCCCCGGAGACGCTGCTCGTGTCGCGCGACAGCGCCCACGTCCAATTTCACCTCGCGCGCGCGCCGATCGCCTTGACCCCGGTCGCGGTCAGCGCCGAGCGGACCTACTCGGCAGCCTCCTCCGGGACGATCCGCGATCTCGACGTGCACCTGCGTCCCCGCGAATCGTCGCAACAACTGCTTGGCCTCGTGCCGGGTCTCGTCATCGCGCAACACGCCGGCGGCGGCAAGGCGGAGCAAATCTTTTTGCGCGGGTTCGATGCGGATCATGGGACGGACGTCGCGGTGACCGTCGATGGTACGCCGGCGAACCTGGTGTCCCATGCCCACGGCCAAGGATATGCGGACCTTCATTTCCTGATACCGGAAGTGGTCGATCACGCCGAGGTGCGGAAGGGCCCGTACGATGTCCGAGACGGCGATTTGGCCACCGCCGGGGCCGTGAGCTTCGTGACGCGTGATCGCGTCGAGCGGGCGGTGGCGGCCAGCCGCGGTGGAAGTTTCGGCACGGCCCACGCGATCGCCCTGGTCCCGGTTGGCGGCGACGCCACGCGGGCCGGCGGCTACCTCGCGGCCTCGGGTCATGTCACGCGAGGGATGTTCGAGCGGTCGCAGGACTACCGGCGCGGCAACGTGTTCGGGAAGTGGACCACGCCGCTGGGGGATCGGTCGCAGCTGATCTACACCGCGTCCGGGTTCGCCTCCCGTTGGGACGCGTCGGGACAGATTCCGGAGCGGGCGGTGCGCTCGGGAGTGATCGGTCGCTTCGGAGCGATCGATCCGGTCGAGGGGGGACACACGTCGCGGTTCGACGCCAGCGTAGCCGTCCGCTCGGTCCCCGGCCTCGCCGATCAATGGGAAGCCCGCGCGTACGCGACGCGGTACGAGCTGGACTTGTTCTCAAACTTCACGTTTTTCCTGAACGACACGACCAGCGGCGATGGCATCGAGCAGCGTGATAACCGCTCGATCCTGGGAGCGAACGTATTTTATGCGCGCGCCGCACTGCTCGGCGGCCGGCCGAGCCGCTGGAGCGTGGGCGCGGGCACACGGAGCGATTTCACGGACGTGGCCCTGGATCACCAGCGCCAACGGACGCGGATCGGGTCGGTGCGAGATGCCGCGGTGCGGCAGTCGTCGATCTACGGGTGGGGGAGCGAGGAGATCGACCTGTCTGACCGGGTGCGCCTTCAGGTGGGGCTCCGAGGGGACTTGTTCCGGTTCGAGGTGCGTGACCGGCTCTCGCCCGCGGGCTCGGGGGTCCGGTGGCACGGCATCGTCAGCCCGAAGGCGAACCTCGCGATGCGAGTGTCCACCGCCACGACGGCCTTCCTCAACGTCGCCGGCGGATTTCACTCCAACGATGCACGAGACGTGGTGGGGGCCGGGTTCGGAGATCGCGTCCTGCCGCGCGCTGTCGGCGTGGAGCTGGGGTTGCGTCATGCGTGGCACGGGGGAACGGTCGCGCTGGCCGCCTGGAGGCTCGACCTCGAGAGCGAGCTCGTGTATGTCGGCGACGAGGGGGTGACGGAGGCGAGCGGGTCCACGCGGCGTGTCGGTGTTTCGATTTCGAGGGACGCTTGCGGGTCGCCTCGTGGTTGTGGGCCGACGCGGACCTCAACCTCTCCCGCGGCCGATTCCGCGGAGCGCCGGCCGGCGCGGATCGCATCCCACTCGCCCCCTCCCTCACGGCCGTGGCCGGGCTCACCATACGCGATCTCGGCCCCGTCTCGGGCGGGATGCGCCTCCGGGCCGTCGGCTCCCGCCCCGCCATCGAGGATGGTTCAGTGACCGCCCGCGGGTACGCGATCTGGGAGCTGGTTGGCCGCTGGCAGGTGTCGCGCTTCGAGATCGTGGCCACGGTGGACAATCTGTTCAACGCGGCCTGGAATGAGGCGCAGTTCGCGACAACCTCGCGGTTGCGCGCCGAGCCCGCGCCGGTGACCGAACTGCATTACACTCCGGGCGCTCCGCGGGGGTTCCAGCTGGGCCTGGAGTATCGATTCTAGATACCATCGAGTATCCCAAACTGCCGTGACGAAGCCTTCGGTTGCCACCGGAGATACCAACTCGTATCTTAGATACGAATGGGTTCGATACGACAAAGGCGCAAGGCGGAAACGCGCAGCCTGCTGCTCGAGGCTGGCTTGAGGATCTTCGCCGACCGAGGCTTCGACCTCGCCACCCTGGACGACGTCGCTAAGGCGGCGGGGTTCACCAAGGGCGCCATCTACCGACAGTTTCCCTCCAAGGGGTCGTTCGTCCTCGGCCTGTTCGAGCAGTACGCCGGCGCGGCGCGGGCCGGGGCGGGGGCGCGGCAGGCATCCTGGTTCATCCCGATCACACTCCAATTCGCAGCCCAGGCCTACCGGGACCCGTTGCTGAGGCGCCGCTTCGCGGTGGTGCTGGCCGAAGCGCCTGACGGCGGTTCGCTGGAGGGTCGACTGCTCCAGGCGCTCGCTCGGATCTTCCCCACATCCGGCGGCGCGGCGTGAGCGCTCGGTAGGCCTGACGATGGACACCATCGAGATCGTGGGTGGGGGCGCCATTCTCTTCGCTGTGGCCCTCCTCATCGGATGGGGAGTCGTGCGGGCCACCCGGTTCCGTCGCCCCACTCGCGGCCTGACAGAACGTCCGCCGGCGGCCTGGAGGGCCTTGATAGAACGAAACGTACCGGTCACCCGAGCCCTGAACGCGGACGAATCGGCCCGGCTGCTGGATCTCGTGACGCAGTTCGTTCGCGAAAAGCAGTTCGACGGAGGCGGCGGGCTCGAGATCACCGAGGAGATGAAGGTGGTCGTCGCCGCCCAGGCCTGCCTGCTGATCCTGAACCTCGACGCCGGCTGCTACCCAAGGGTGCGCAGCGTCGTGATGTACCCCGGCACGTTCGTCCCCCGCGTGCCCCCGCTCGACCGGCAGCTCTACCTCGGTCCGATCTCGCATCCGGCCCCGTTGCTGGGCGAGCACGTTCGGGGCGTGGTGGTACTGTCCTGGGAGAGTGTCGGGAGGGATCCGACCGAGGCCCGCGAAGGACAGAACGTGGTGCTGCATGAATTCGCCCACGAGCTGGACCGGGAAGATGGATACGTGGATGGGGTCCCGCTCCTCGAAGCGCCCTCCTCGACGCGGGAGTGGGCGCGAGTGTTGCAACAACGGTTCGAGGAGCTCGGGGGTGCGGCGCTGCAGGGCGAGCCCGACCTGTTGAGCGCCTACGGTGCGACCAACCGCGCGGAGTTCTTCGCGGTCGCGACGGAGACGTTCTTCGAGAGACCGGTGGAGCTGCGGCAGCGTTACCCGGATCTCTACGAGGAGCTCAAAGGGTTCTACCGCCAGGACCCCGCTGCGCGGCTCTCGTCCGGCTAGCCGTGCCCCAGCTGCCGCAGGTATTCCCGATCCCAGGCCGCCGGCACGCTCTCGCGTGGCGAGTAGGGTCCCGGCTGGTACATCCGTGACGTCACGCCGAGCTGGCTGCGCTCGCAGATGTTCCAGTCCTGCCGGTTGGTGCGGTCCCAGAACTCTTCCGCATCCTGGATGTTGTACCCCGGCGCCGCGGGTGAATCGGGATGCACCATCCACTCGCACACGACGCGGCTCTCCATCGGAGCCTTCGGCCACACGGTGTAGTACACGGCGTAATCCGGGTGCAGGCTCAGCATCATGGTCGGGAAGAGGGTGTAGTAGAACGCCCGCGCCCGCTCGTCGGGTGGGAAATCGCCAAGCAACAACCCACACGCCCGCCCGCTCATCGTGGCGCTCTCGTTGGGCGGCTTGATCTCCATATAGCCGCCCAGGAACTGGCCGTCTACGAGATCGTTAGCCCCGCTGGTGTACGGCAGCTTGGTGGACAGCTCCGGGTGGATCGTGGGGCAGTGGAGGCACTCGGAGTAGTTCTGCATGATCAGCTTCCAATTGGCCCGGACGTCGTAGTCGATGCGGCGTACCGTTCGCAGGGCAGGGAGGTTGTAGCGCCGGAATCGCTCGAGCACCGGGGCGAACACGTCGGTGAAGGGTCGCGGCTCGCGCGCCAGGCTGATGAACACGAACCCCTCCCACTCGGCGAGGGCGACCGGGTGCAATGAGTAGTCCTTCTTCTCGAACCCCTCGGCCTCGTGCATGTGGGGGGCGCCGATCAGCCGGCCATCGAGCGCGTAGGTCCAGGCGTGGTACGGACACTGGATCGTTTCGGAGAGGCGCCCTTGCGCCGCGCCGCACAGCCGCGTGCCCCGGTGTCGGCAGACGTTGTAGAACGCCCGCACGATTCCCTGCTGATCGCGCAGCACGATCACCGATTCCCCCGCCACGTCCGCGAGGCGATAGTCCCCGTTTTGGGCGAGGTCGGCGGCGCGGCCGATCGAAATCCAGTGCTGCCCGAAGATCTTTTCCCGCTCTTCGGCCTGGATCTCGGGCGTGGTGTAGTAGCGGCCGGGCATCGTGCGCGCACCCTGCCGGTAGCTCTCGACGGTCCTCATGAACGTGCTCATGCATGTCGCTCCTTCAAAAGCTCCCGGGCGGCGTTGCGCCCCGAGGCACCGGTGAGCCCGCCGCCCGGATGCGTCCCGGCGCCGCACAGGTGCAGGCCTTCGATCGGTGTCTGGTAGCGCGCCCATCCCGCCACCGGCCGCATGAAGAAGATCTGGTCGAGCGTCAACTCGCCGTGGTAGGTATGCCCCTCGGTGAGCCCGCAACGCTCCTCGAGGTCTTTCGGCGTGACGACGTGACGGGCCAGCACGCTTTGCTTCACATTTGGTGCGTACTCGGCCAGCGTGGCGATCACGAGATCGGCCAGCCGTTCACGTGCGGGGGTGTCCCACACTCCGGTCTTCAGGTGATACGGCGCATACTGGACCTGCACCGTCATGATGTGCTTGCGGCTCGGGGCGAGGCTCGGATCCAGCAGCGTGGGGATCCGCGCTTCGAGATAGGGCCGGCTCGAGAGCGCGCCGTATTTGGCATCGTCATAGGCGCGCTCGAGGTAGTCGAGGCTGGGTGCGATGGTGATCGCGCCGCGCAGGGCCCCGTCCGCCGGGCGTGCGGTGAAGCGCGGCAGCTCGCCCAATGCCAGGTTCACGGTGGCCATCACTCCGCGAAACTTGACGTTCCTGACCGCGCGCAGGAATTCGGGGTTCAGGTGTCCGGGATCCACCAGGCCGCAAAAGGTCCGCCGCGGGTCGAGGCTCGAGATCACCTGGCGCGCCGCGAGATGCTCGCCGGTATCGAGGGCGACACCAAGTACCCGCCCCTCGCGCACCACGATTTCGCGCACCGGGGCGGTGGTGCGGAGCTCAGCACCGAACCCTTTCGCCGCTGCCGCGAGGGCGCGGCCCAGAGCGCCAAGTCCACCCTTCACGACGTGCGCCGCCCGCACGGCTCCGGCCGGTCGCCCCACATGGTGGTGCAGCAGCACAAACCCGGTCCCGGCCGAGCGGGGGCCCTGGAGGATGCGCGTGATTCCGCCTGCGCCGACCGCGCCTTTCAGCGCGTCGGTCACGAACCAGTCGTCGAGCCACTCGGCAACCGACATCGGCGTGACGCGCAGGAATTCCATCATCTTGCGCCGCCCGAGCCTGCGCAGCCGGCGGCCCAGCCCGAACAGCGCCATCAGATCCCCGCCGACGGCGTCGGGCACGTGCGGTGGAGTGATCGCGTAAACCGCCTCCAGGAGATGCGCGAACCGCGCGAGCTGCGCCGTGAACGCGGGCCACTTGCCCGCGTCGTCGCGCGAGAAGCGGGAGATCTCCTCGGCGGTCTTTACGGGATCGGTCCACAGGGTCAGCGCCTTCCCGTCGGGAAGCGGGCTGAACACGCTTGCCTCGGGAACCACGAGCTCCAGCCCGTTGGTGGCGAGCCCCAGGTCGGTGGCGATGTCGGGGAGCAGCCAGCCGGCGTCGTGTCCGAAGACGTCGAAGCGAAATCCCGGTACGACCTCTTCGGTCTGCGCCAGCCCCCCCGGTGCACTGCGCGACTCGAGTACCAGGACCTTGACCC
>JBOHST010000197.1:0-5472 GCA_050733375.1 Gemmatimonadales bacterium | reverse complement strand
GGCGGCACGCTGGCGATCGTGCCCTCGAGAATCTTGAGCAGCGCCTGTTGCACGCCTTCCCCGGAGACGTCCCGGGTGATGCTCGGGTTCTCGGACTTGCGCGCGATCTTGTCGATCTCGTCGATGTAGACGATGCCGCGCTCACAGTCGCCGACATTGAAATCGCCGGCCTGGAGCAGCCGTACCAGGATGTTCTCGACGTCCTCGCCGACGTACCCGGCCTCGGTGAGCGTGGTGGCATCGGCGATGGTGAAGGGCACGTCGAGAATGCGCGCCAGCGTTTGCGCCAGCAGCGTCTTGCCGACGCCGGTGGGCCCGATGAGCAGGATGTTGCTCTTGTCGAGCTCGACCTCGTTGTCCTTCGCGCTGTGCGAGTTGATGCGTTTGTAATGATTGTAGACGGCGACGGCGAGGGTCTTCTTTGCTCTCTCCTGGCCGATCACGTACTGGTCGAGGACATCCTTGATCTCGGCGGGCGTCGGGACCTGCGTGATCGCTTCGGAGACCTCCCGCTCCTCGTCCTCGGCCAGGATCTCGTTGCAGAGGGCGATGCATTCATTACAGATGTAGACCGACGGGCCGGAGATGAATTTCCGGACCGAGTCCTTCGACTTCCCGCAGAAGGAGCAGCGGAGATGCTTGTCGTGCGACATCGGGCCCCTAGTATGGGAAACGGGGGTACGCGGCGCAAGTCCTCACGCCTTTTTCCCGTCCTTTTCCATCTCCTGGAGGTTGGCGATGACGTGGTCGATCAGCCCGTAGTCCTTGGCTTCTTCGGCCGACATGAAGCGGTCGCGATCCATGTCCTTCTCGATCAGGTCGACCGCCTTGCCGGTGTGCTTGGCGTACAGCTCGTTGAGCTTGGCGCGCAGGTACAGGATTTCCCGCGCCTGAATCTCGATGTCGGACGCCGTGCCCTGCGTCCCGCCGGACGGCTGATGCATCATGATCCGCGCGTGGGGTAACGCCGAGCGTTTGCCTTTGGTTCCCGCCGTGAGCAGGAACGAGCCCATCGACGCCGCCATGCCCATGCAGATCGTGTTCACCGGCGCGCGCAAGAACTGCATCGTGTCGTAGATCGCCATGCCGCTCGAGACGAGTCCACCCGGAGAATTGATGTAGAGGTAGATGTCGCGTTCGGGGTTGTCGGCATCGAGAAACAACAGCTGCGCGATGATCACGTTCGAGACATCGTCATTGATCGGCGTCCCGAGAAACACGATGCGGTCCATCAGGAGCCGGCTGAAAATGTCGTAGGTGCGCTCGCCACGGCTCGAGCGCTCGATGATGTAGGGCGGATAGATCGTGCTCATGGTCAAGCAGGCTCCACGGTGGACTGGGACAACAAGAAAGTAAACACTTTCTCTTCGGTGAGGCTGCGCTCCAGCTCCCGCAGTCGCTGGTGCTTTTCGAGCGATGCGCGCAGCTCGGCGACCGGCACGCTGCGCCGCGTCGCGAGCTCCTGCAGCTTCTGCTCGACTTCGGCGGCGGTCGCGCGCAACTCATGGTGCTCCACCACCCAATCGAGCACGAGATCGCGCTGCACCTGCTGCTCGGCCACCGGGCGGAACTCAGTGGCGAACTGCGGCAGCCGGTCTTCCGGAATGCTGTAGGCCTGGGCGTACAGCAGGGTGGCGCGCTCGACCAGCGGGCGCGGCGCGACCACGTTGTTCGCCGCGACGAGCTGGCCGACCAGATCGGCCCGCACCCGGGCGTCGGCCTCGCGGGCCGCGTCGTGCTCCAGGTCCTCGCGCACCGCCCGGCGCAACGCTTCGAGCGAATCGAAGTCGCCGATCTCGCGCGCGAAGGCGTCGTCCAACGGCGCCAGCTCTTGCCGTTTCGTTTCGTGCAACGACAGCTGGATGTCCCGCGTCTGGCCGCGCTTCGTGGGGTCGGAGAAATCGTCGGGGAACTGCACCGTAGCGTTCACGGTCTCGCCGGCGAGCATCCCCATGATGCGCTCCTCGACGTCCGGGATGGCCCGCCCCTCGCCCAGCACGAAATGATACGGCTGGGGGTCCTTGGTCGCCTCGCCCTCGCGCTGCGCGATGGTGACGTGCACCAGCTCTTTGGGCTTCGGTTTCTCGCCCGCCACCGGCGTCCAGGGGGCGTGCTGCTCCCGCAAGGTCTCGAGCTGCGCCTGCACCTGCGCGTCGGTGACCGCGGTGACGGTCCGCTTCAGCGTGTACCCACCGAGGCGCGCCAGTGTGATTTCGGGGCGCAGCTCCACGTGAAAGGTGAAGGTGATCGGGGTGCCGTCTTCCCACTTGAGATCGTGGATGTGCGGATCGGCGATCGGCTTGAGGTGCTCCTGCTCCAGCGCTGCCTTCCAGCTGTGTTGGACGAGGTCCCGCAGCGTCTGCTCGCGGATGTCGGCGGCGAATTGCTTGCGGATGATCGCCGCCGGCGCCTTCCCCTTGCGGAAGCCCGGCAGCCGGGCGCGCGCCTGGTAACCGCGCGTGGCCCGCTCTTCGGCCTCGCGCACCCGGTCCACCGGGACGGTCACCGCGAGCGACGCTGCGCCGGGCTCCGTGGCGGTCTTGGTGATCTGAATATCGGGCACGCGGGAAATCTAACCCCTGGGGGGAGTGGGGAGGGAACGTACGACCTGGCTCGTAGCGCGCCAACCGATCTAGTGGATCTGCTTGAGCCGCTCCCACACCTCGGGCCGCACGGTCGCCCGCACGTCGTCGAGTAGCGCCGACCAGCATCGCCCGAGCTCGGCCAGCGGCAGGCGCGGGATCGCGTTCGTCTGGAGCAGTGCTCGCGCCGCAGCCTGGTGCCTCACCACCACGGTCGTGAGCGCCCGCGCCTCTTCCACGCTCGCTCGGCCGACTGCGCGAAACAAAGCCTCGACGTACGCCCGCCCACCCTCACCTGCGGCGAGCGCGACTGCCCGCGCAGCCTCGTGGGGCGTCTCCGCGGGTGCGGAATAGCCCAGGCGGGCGTATGGCAGCGCCCAGTTGTCCGTCGCTAAAAGCCCGTCCGGGTTATCGAGCCAGATCCACGCATGGAGTACCGCGATCCGGGGACCCGGGAGCAAGGGCGCGTCGCCAGTGTGACCTCGGAGGAAGCTCTCCTCCTCGACCGTGCCCTGGTGGAAATGCCACGCCTCGACGGGCACAGGAAGCCCCGCCGGTGGTCGGGCGTCCCGCGCCAGTACTGCGTACGCGACGCCCACGAGCGCGAGCCGGCCACCGAGCTCGGCGTACTCGAGAATCGGGGGCGCCGCCGCGTCGAGCGTCTCCCGCAGGATCAGCCCTGGGTGCACCCAGTGCTGGCCCATGCTCGGGAAGTCGGGTCCGACCGACCGGTATCCGGAGGCCCGGGCGACGTCCGGATCGCGGTAGCGCGCGGTGCCTGCCCGCGCTCGGGCGACGAACTCGGCGAGCGCTGTCTCGGAAGCGTCCTGTGCCGCGACGCCCGGAAAGGGAACGAGCAGCGCGGATGCGAGGAGCGCCGCGGAGGCCCAGGGGTGTCTCACGGTCGCGCCACGTCGGGCTCGGTCTGCCCGTGGACCGTGAGGAGCGCCGCGCGAAGCTCCGGGGTGAGCCCATTCGGAAACCGACTCACGAGCCGCAGCCTCTGCAACGCGCCCTTTGCGACGGGGGCGCCGTTCACGATCAAAGTACCGTATCGTTCAAACCTGCCGCGACGGATGGCCTCGAGCGGCACGAACGTGACCACCCGCGGTGGCCGCTGACCGGCGCGGACCCGCTGCTTCCGCAGCACGAGGAGCCCGGAGTCCCTGGCCTCGAGCAGCTCCCCCTCGACCCTGACCCCTTTGAGCCGAAGGTCGGCCCAGATGCCGTTGGGACCAATGGCCGGGGCGAAGTTTTCCGCACTGGGACCCACGTGGCACGCATTGAGAGACAGGAGCACGACCGGCACGACCAACGCGCGGCGCATAGGTGACCTCACCTGACCGGAACCCGTGTCGCCATGAATCGCGCTTCGAGAGTGTCCTGAGTGACCCGCCAGCGGGCGATGGCCTCGGAGAGCGCTGAGTCCGAGGGTACGAACGTCGTTGTAGTGCGCGGGGCCCTGAGCCAGCCGTGTCGCACCCACTCCGTGTAGTAACCCTGGGAGGCGAGGAAAAACGTGCGCGCGTCGTTTGGAGGCGCCGCCCCCGCGTGGAACTCGGCCGTGAACCGCTGTCCGGCGGACGTCTCGAGGTAGCGGCCGTCGGCCGCGACGAGGTTCGTGAGAGCCGTCGTGTCGGCGTCGTCGCGGGCGTCCAGCACGGCGGCCAGCAGGTGCACGATGGGCGTCGCGCGCCGGAACCGGGCGACGACCGCGACCCGGTCGATGCGCCAGTTGTCGGCGGGGAAGCTCAGACGAATGCGCACGCTGTCGGGCTCCAGCACCGGCAGCACGACCGCCACATCCTTCCACGCCACGGGACCGGTGTCTTTGAGGCGGGCCACCTCGCGATACCCCTCGCGGTCCCGCACCGCGACGCGCATGCCCAAGCGCTTTTGGTACCACGCCGCGAGCTCTACCGCGGGGCCGACCTGCTCGAGATCCCGGCCGACCCAGTTGAGCGAGCGTGCCCCAGGGTCGCCGAGCATGATGTCGTAGAAGAGAATCGTGTTGAGCAGGCTGTTGCGCTGCCGCAGGACCAGGGCGACGCTGTCCGCGCCCGGCGGGGTCGCGACGGCAAGTTCGATCTCGTCGTCCAGGTCGCCCGGCCGGGCGCTGGCCAGGACGCGCTCGTTCGTACGGTAGACCGAACCATCCGCGGCGATCAACACTTGGCGCACGTTTCGCCCCACCCGGTCCCGCGCCCGCGTTGGCGTCGCTGGGTCCCGCACGATGAGCGGTTGGTTGCGCTCGTCCGGCAACGCCAGCTCCTCCGCCCCGTGGCGCACCTCGAGGAGCTCAAGGTGGTTGATGTAGTGCGTTTCGAACGCCTCGTTCCGCACTTCGAGGCGAACCGTGCCGTCCGCGGCCGCGTGGAGCCGCAGGCGATCTACATCGCGCGCCTCGAACAGCGGGGCGATGCTGTAGGAGAACCCTTCGGCTTCGAGGACGTACACCCCGGCGCTGTCAGAATAGTATGTGGGGCACGAGCCGAAACACTTGGGATCGTTGAGACACGAGATGATAACAATCGCCCCGGCAATCCCGACCGCCGCCGCTCCCGTCGCGAGCGTGGACACGATGATGCTCGACGCCTGGTTGACGTGCGTGCGGAACGCTTCCATCCCCACGACGCTGTCGAGCGCCAGGCTCGTGACGGCGGTCGAGTCCAGCAGCGTGAGGTCGTATCGCGTGCCGCTCCCCCACACGGTGTCGCGGGCGAGCGTTACGCCATCCGGGTAGACGACCGTCGAGCCGTCGACGAGGTGTGCCTTGACCGGAGTGACGACGGAGACCGAATCGGCGGAGCGGTCGAGGGCCGTGACGCGAACGCCCTGGTAGATCCACACGCACGCGCTCGCGATGACGGCCAGCGGCAGGGCGAGGCTG
>JBOHST010000196.1:0-4713 GCA_050733375.1 Gemmatimonadales bacterium | reverse complement strand
TGTAGCTCACGCCACCGGCCAACCGCTCGCCACCGGTCCGGGTGGTGTAGGAGATGATGCCCGACTGCGCGTCGCCGAAATCGACGCCAATCGCGCCCGTCGTCACCGACGCCTCTTCCACCGCGTTAGGGCCGACGGTGATGCTCTGGTCGCCGGTGATGGTGCTGCGCACCGGCGCGCCGTCGATGTAGACGTTCGCCTCCCCCGGCCGGCCGCCGCGGATCACGAGACCGGAGTCCGAACCGGACTCGACGACCCCGGGCTGCACCGAGATGATGTTGCGCACGTCGTCGATCGGCAGCTTGTTGATATCCGCGCCTGAAATGATCGACTTCGAGGTCACCTGGTCGCGCGGCACGATCGGGTTCGACGCGATCACGCTGATGGTGCCAACCTGGATGGCCGACGGCGTCAGCTTCACGTTCACCGTCATCGTCTGACCGCCAAGCACGCGCGTGTCGCGCTGTTCCGACGGCGCGTAGCCGATGAACTGCGCCCGGATCGTGTAGCTGCCGACCGGCACGTTATTGATGAAGAAGTAGCCCTTGTCGTTCGTGACCGAGCCAAACGAGGTCCCGACGACGAACACCTGGGCATTGGCAAGCGGGACCCCCGCTTGATCCGTCACCGTGCCTTCGATTTTCCCCGCCGTCTGTTGCGCCGCTGCCGGCGCGACCGCCAGGAACCCGGCGATCACGAGCGCGACGCTCGACGCGAGGAAGCGACCGAAGGCGCTTCGCACACGATAAGTCATGGACAGTTCCTCCCAAGACGAGAATGCGAGTGGACTACCGGACAAAAAACAATCGGCGACACGTCACCTCCCTCCGGGTGAGTGTTTCCATGGAGACGGCTGCGGAGCTTCATTAAGCCAATACTGCTGCGCATTCTAAGGGACTGTCAAGGCGGGCAGAACCACCCGTGTCCCCCAGAGTGGACATCAAACTGCGGGGCGAAAATGCTCTGCAAACGGCCACCCCGCAAGACCCCCCAGCACAAAAAAAACTCCGAGCGCAACGCCAGTTTCGCTGCGTGGCCGCAGCAGCCGCGAGTACTGTGCGCCGCCCTCTACTATATAGGCCGGGCGATTCGGGTCACACGAGGAACAGTTCCCGCTGCGGGGCGGCGGGCGTCACCTCCGGCCCCGATTCCGCCAGGTACACGTTGATCTCGCTGCGCACGCCGAACCGCCCCGGGAAATACACCCCCGGCTCCACGGAAAACCCGATGCCCGCCTGCAGCTGCCGGGTGTCCGCCGTTTCGAAATTGTCCAGATGCGGGCCGGAGCCGTGCAGGTCCCGGTCGATGGAATGGCCGGTGCGGTGCACGAAGAACTCACCGTAGCCCGCGTCCCGGATCACGCCGCGCGCGGCGTCGTCGAGCTGCGCGCCGGTAACGGAGCGAGCGCCCGCTCCCGACGCTCCCCACTGCTGGGCCAGTCGCGCCACCGCCGCGTCGCGCGCCTCCCGCACCACCTGCCACACGCGCGTCACCTCCGCTGGGGGCTCGGCTCCGGCAAACGCCATCCAGGTCTGATCGGCAAACACCGTCCCGGGCGCGGGGCCCGCCCACAGATCGAGCAGCATCACCTCGTTCGGGGCGAGTCGCCGGTCCGCGCCCTCGCCCGGCTCGTAGTGGGGGTTGGCTGCATGCTCCGCGAACGCGGCGAGCGGTGGATGGTCGGTGACCAGCCCGGCCCGCACGAACGCCTCCAGCACGCGACGCTGCAGCGTGGTTTCGCGCACCTCCTCCCCCCGGGCGAGCGCCCCACCCGCCCAGGTCAGCGCCTCGCGCGCGATCTCGGCGAGCGCTTCCGCGGCGCGGCGGTGACCCGCCAGCTCGCCCGCCGACCAGCGTGCCGCGAAGCGGGTGATCAGCGGCGCCGACGATACCACCCGCGCGCCGAACGACTGGAGCAGCTGTACCACCCCGTGCGGCACGCGATCGAGGTAGGGAATGCCATCCAGCGGTGACACCTCCAGTGCGAGCGTCTTGCCGGCCACCAGCGGCGCGAGCAGCGCATGCAGCTCGCGCCAGGACGAGTAGGGGTGTACCGCGCCGGGGAAGCCATCGAAGGCCACCAGCTCGATCCGGTGTGCCACGGCCGCCGGCGGGCCGGACCGCGGCAACAGCACGAAGTACCGCCGCGTGCTCATCCCATGCACGTCGAGCACCCGCCCGGCGATCGGATTCAGGCCGCGGAAATCGAACAACAGCCAGGCGTCGGCGCCCAGCTCCTCGAGGGTGGCCGCGAGCGCGTCGAAATCGAATCCGGACAGGGGGGGCATCAGTGGTGCCTCGGATCGGGTGGAGCCGCGCGCCACTCGCAGCGGTCGACCCCGCCGCTGCGGCACGCGGTATGGAGCATCGCGCTCTCGAAGCGCATCAGCAGACGCACGAGCTCGGCGAACGCCGCGGAGTACAGCACGCAGGCCGCGCCGTCGGGGGTCGCGTGGATCGCGAGCGGGTCGCGCACGCGCGCGACCGGGAGTCGCTCCTCGCGACCCAGCTCGCCGCCCAGCACCACCCGGGCGGCCCGCCGCGCGGCGGCGTACCCCAGGCTGTTGGGCGCCAGCCAGGCCAACAGCCGCACGCCAATGAACGCGCGTCGCACCGCACGGCGCGCGACGCGCCGCCCCGCATCGGCAAACACGAGGTCCGCATCCGGACGCCGGCCCACGAGTCGCAACAACGCCTCGACGTGCTCCGGGGGCACGCGCGCGTCGCGGCGCACCAGGGCCTCGTATTCGGCGAGCTGCGTCTGCACGGTCGCCGACAGGCCGAAGCGCTTGATCAGGAGCTCGTCGGCGAACTCGCCTAGACCGTCCTCGACGGGTGTGTCGAGATTGCGGATGGCCTCGAGCACCGCGAGCGGTATGATGCTGTGGATCACGACGCGAGTAACCTAGTGCCGTTCCAACGCGCTCGTAAGTGAATCTTCGGCAGTCTATGGCCCCGAGCGGTTGGAACGGCACTAGCACCCCATTGCGGAACCCGGGAGCCGGCGTCACCCTTACGTCGAACCATGGCGCATACTCCCGCTCCCGCTCCGAGCCCGCCCCCAGCCGAGGACAAACGGGCCAGCTTCGAGCGCGAGGCGCTGGTGCACCTCGACGCCATGTATCGTGTCGCCCTGCGGCTCAGCGGCACCCCCGCCGATGCCGAAGACCTGGTGCAGGACGCGATGCTGCGGGCCTACCGCTCCTGGGATCGCTTCACCCTCGGCACCAACGCCAAAGGGTGGCTGCTCACGATTCTCCGGAACCTCTTCATCAACGAGTACCGCCGCCGCCGCCGGCACCCCGAAACGGTCGATCTGGACACAATCGAGCCGTTCACGGTGTTTGAGAAAGTAGAGGAGGATCCCCAGGGAGCGTTCTTCGACCGCATCGTGGACGAGGAGGTGCTGCGCGCGGTGGACGAGCTGCCCGAGGTATTCCGGGAAGCGGTCATGCTGTCGGACGTGGAAGGGCTCTCCTACGAGGAGGTCGCTAAGGTGCTCGAGGTCCCCGTCGGCACGGTGAAATCGCGCCTCTACCGCGGGCGGCGCATGTTGCAGGCCAAACTGTACGAGTACGCCGTGAGCATGGGCTACATCAAGGGGCGGACGACATGAACTGCCGGGAGTGCGTGGAGCATCTCTACGAATACCTGGACCGGGAGCTCACCCCGGAACTGGAGCGGGAGATTCGCGCCCACCTGGCCGACTGCCCGCCCTGCGGCGAGCACCACGACTTCGAGGCGCTGTTCCTTAAGTTCCTCCATGCCCGATGTACCACGCAGGGGGCGCCGCCGATACTGCGGCGCCGCATCCTCGAGCAGCTGTTCGACGAGTGAGATGGCTCACCCGGGGCGGTGTCGTCGCCGCCCTCCTGGTAGGGGCAGCGGTCTGGTGGGGACTCGGGTGGGGCGGTCTGGCGCCCCTGTTCGCTTTCCTTCTTACAGGCAGTCTCCTGACGCGCCTCGCGGAAGGCGGAGCAGGTCCGCGGACTGCGCGGCAGGTGGTGGCCAACGGAGCGGTGGCGGCGGTGGCCGCCTGCTTGGGCTCGTGGCCGGCGGCCGCCGGGGCGATGGCTGCCGCGGCCGCGGACACCTGGGCCACGGAAATAGGATCCTTCTCCCCGCATCGTCCGCGGCTCATCACCACCGGCACGCCGGTGCCCCGCGGGCGGTCGGGGGGTATGAGCCTGATCGGTACGCTCGGAGGGATTGGGGGTGCCCTGGCCATCGCCGGGGTAGCGGCGCTCGTGGCCCCCGGCTTGCGGGGGCGAGGCGTATGGGTCGTGGGCGCGGCCGGTATCGTCGGGATGCTGGTCGACTCGCTGGCCGGCGCGTCGCTCCAGGCGTGTTACGCGTGCCCCGCTCCCGGCTGCGGCGCGGTCACGGAACGGCCCGGGCAGTGCCACGGAACGGTCGAGCTCGTTCGAGGAGTGCGATGGCTGGACAACGACGGGGTGAATCTGGTGGGATCGCTGAGCGGCGCGCTGGCGGCGGCCGCGGGGTGGTCGCTCTCGTCCTAGTCACCGCCCTCTTCTCTCTCGCCTGCCCTGGTGGAGCGGTCCGGGTGACCGGTGTCGGTGGGGGTGGGGGTGGGGGTGGCGGCAGCGGTGGAGGTGGCGCGGGGGGCGGCGGTGGCGGTGCGGCGGCGGCGATCGTGGGCACGTGGCGCCACGTCTCCACGTTGATCAGCGCCGGCGAGACGGTCGTCTCCGA
>JBOHST010000195.1:0-3962 GCA_050733375.1 Gemmatimonadales bacterium | reverse complement strand
GGGCTGGGGTCGCTGGGATGTAGTCCTCCGTCCTACCCCCCCGGCACCGCACTCCTTGCGCGGAACGGCGGCAAGCCCTATCTGTATGCGGCCGATACGCTTCCGGGTTGCGGGCAGGTCACCGTTTGGGGCAGGGGGCGAGGGGACCGCATGATCGTGCGCACAACGCACCAGAGCCGCGCCTGTGGGGCGACCGCCACGCGGGTGATGGCGCTCACGCTCGTGGTTGCGGGTGTCCTTGGCGGAGTCCTCGCGGCGCAAGAGCCGGCGACGCCGCCGGTCCGCGCCGCGAAGCTGGTCATCAGCCACAACGGTGTGCCGATCACCGACTGGCTCGTGATCCCGGGCGTGCCGGACTCGTTGACGCTGACGATCGTGCCGCAGGATTCGCTCGGCAACGTGGTGCCGATCACCGGGTTCGAGATCCAGGTGTGGGACCCGATGGTGCTCGGCGTGCTGGGGACGGAGGTGCAGGCGAGCCAGGTGGTGGTGCGGTTGCAGCCGCGGCGCCGCGGGCAGACGACGATCCAGATCCGCATGTCCGGGACGCGGCAGTGGGTGCTCGTGGGGCTACGGGAGACGGTGTTGGCGATCTCGCCGGGGCAGGTGGAGCAGCCCGGCGTGGAGTACGCCCCGGGGTGGAGGGTGTGGACGGCCGGCGCGCGGCTCAACCTGATGACGTACAGCTTCGATTTTCAGGGTGACACGACGTTCGCCGGGAATTTGGGATTCCTCGCGGAAGCGTACGGTGGGCTCGAGTGGTCGTCCGGGTTCGCGCTCGTGGGCGGCATCGGGTTGGGCGGGATGAAGGCCGACAGCGTGGGGACGTCGGTGGCGGTGTCGCTGGTCGAGCTGTCGATCCGGGCGCAATACGCGTTCATGCCCCTTAACAAAGTTCGGCCGGTGGTGGAGTTTGGCGGCGGCATGTATCGGGCGCGGTCGGGAACGGTGAACCAGGGAATTTGGAACGCGAGCTTCTTCTTCCTGGGCGGCGCGGGCGTGGACGTGACGTTCGCGCCGAAGGTCGTGGGTGAATTCCGGGTGGGGAATCGACAGCAGTTCGAGTGGACCAGCTCGCACGCCAACGGGCACGTGGCCTCGTTATTCTATTTCGGGGCGGGTGTGCGGGCGCGGTTCTGAAACCATTACTCCACACTCCAACGAGCTTTCCCTCCGGTCTTTTCGATCCCTACCGTGATATTGGCTCCTCATCCCCGCTGAGCGTAGTACTTACCGTGTGGTCGCCATTCGTCCTCAGGGGTCAGGCGTGCCACACGGTCAAGCTATCGCAGCGGTTCTACGACAAGTTCGGACACGACTTGGTAGACGAGCTTGTGAACTGGTTCAACGAGACCGACGCAACCTAATCACTCCGCCTCCCCCGTCCTTCAGGACGTGCCGCCCGCGGGCACCGAGCAGTGGCTTCAACCCACCGTCAATCGGGGCTGGGGTCAGGAGATATCTGGCGCAAGTTGTCGGTCTCGGGGGGGTAATCCGTTGATTCGACTTGATTCCTACTTGACTGCTCCGGTCTAGGATATGAGCCCACAGGTGAATCAAGAGTCTCTGTGGCGCGGCGCTATGTGCCAGCGGCTCTCATGCTGAGCCACTCCCAAGTGCGTCTTTTCAGGCAGCGCAACGAAGACGCGGAATGACGAATGCGGTCGCAAGCCGGGGATGGGCGCTCAGACGCTGCGTCATCGACAGGAGGGGATCAGTACCATGAAATACCTTGCACGATTCGCGGCCGCCACCCTTATTGCCGCCGCGTGTGACGATGCCATGCCGCCGACCGAAACTGGCAGCATACGCCCCGAGTTTGGAATGTCCATCGGCGCCACCTGCGTCATTGACCTAGGAACGCTCGGCGGAACCTTCAGTGAAGCCACCAGCATCAACGAGCGCGGGCAAGTCGTAGGCCAGAGCTCACTCCCATCGGGCGAGCTCCGTGCCTTTGTCTGGACAGAACAGGGCGGGATGATCGACCTAGGGACCCTCGGCGGGGAGAGGAGCAGCGCGAGCGGCATCAATGACCTCGGCGAGGTGGTGGGAACGAGCAGTATCGTCCCAGGGGGTGCGAATCGTGCCTTCCTGTGGACCGAGCGTCAGGGAATGGTGAGCCTGGGGGCGCTTGCCAGCGGTGCCAGCGAAGCTGCAGGCGTCAACAACCTCGGGGAGGTCGTCGGGATTAGCCATATATCTGGGGTCACGTTCCACGCCTTCCGCTGGACGGAGCGGGAGGGGATGACCGACCTGGGGACTCTGGGAGGCAACTTCAGCTGGGGCCTCGCCGTAAACAACCGCGGGGAGGTGGTGGGCCGCAGCGCTGTGACCACTGGCGAGGAACACGCCTTCCGTTGGACCGAGCGGGAGGGGATGGTCGACCTGGGCACGCTCGGCGGCGCTCTGAGCTTTGCGTTCGCCATCAACGACGGCGGGCAAGTAGCCGGTAGCAGCCCCCTCGCCTCGGGCGGGACCCGCGCCTTTTTGTGGACGAAGCAGGACGGGATGACAGACCTCGGGACGCTAGGTATCCCATTCAGCAGGGCGTTCGGCATCAACGACCGCGGGGAAGTGGTTGGACAAGCCATCGTCTCACTCGTTGGGTTCCGTGCCTTTCTGTGGACGGAGCGTAATGGGATGACCAATCTGGGGGCGCTCGAAGGAACCACTGGCCTGGGTAGCCAAGCCTCCGACATCAACAATCGGGGGGAGTCGGTGGGCTTCAGCAGCACTGCCTCGGGTGACATACACGCAGTTCTGTTCACCATGCGGAGCTGCAGTTCCTCACTGTGACCGGGATTTGGCTGAGCTTGAGCGCTTTGGCGATCCGCTCGAATCGAGGCCGCCGCCGTCTCCGGTCATGCGTGTTGCCGCCCGCCGCCGTACCCCTCTACCCTCTCCGGGGGCGATTGAGATTCCCATCCCACTCTTCGAACGAGGCAGGAGGTCCCATGCGTAGTCGGCACCTGTGGTTTGGGCTTATCAGCGTCGCACCGCTGCTCGCCTGCGAACCGAATGCGCCCGCTGTCCTGGAGCCTCGACTGGACTTCCTGAACGGACCGGCGGAACTGCCGTACGTGCTCCGCTTCGAGCAGCGCACATTGAGGGCGACCAATCCGCGCTCCGCACTCCGTCCGCTGGCCGGTCGTCCCTGACCTTGCATCGACCAGCGGCAATCGTCCACCGGAGCGCTACGGTCCGATCGCGTCCAGCATCCCGCGGGCGCACGCGATCTCGTCGGGATCGATCGCGTGGCCCAGCCCCCGATAGATCCGCTTGGTCACTGTGGCTCCCAGGCGCTCGAACACCGTGGCGGTCTCGTCCACCCGCCGTTTGGGGAGGTGCGAGTCCATGTCGCCGCAGCCCAGGAACAGCGGCGTGCCGGCGAGGGAGCCGGCGTAGTCGCGAGGCGTGCCCTCGGGGCCGAGCAGCGCGCCGGACAGCGCCACGAGCCCGCCGTAGCGCTGCGGGTTGCGGGCGGCGAATTCGAGGGCGACCGAGGCGCCTTGCGAGAACCCCAGCAGCACGACCCGCTCGGGCCCCACGTGCGCCGCGGCGATCTTCTCCAGCACCCGTTTGAGCAACGCGAGCGCGGACGACAGGTGCGGCCGGTTCCGCTCCGGTTTCTCGAGCAGGCTGAAGGGATACCATAGCCGGCCCGCGGCTTCGGGAGCGAACCAGGCGAAGCGGGGCCGATCCAGGTCCCGGGCCATGGCCAGCATCTCCTGGGCCGATCCCCCGCGGCCGTGCAACAGCACCAGCATGCCGGCGGCCTCGGGCAGGAGTGCGCCGCCCTGCAGCACCGGTTGATCGCGGTGGGGGTCTCGGGGCATCGAAGGGGAGAATCTAGCTGGAGGTTGCGGTAATCGTCCTTCAGGACGTGCCGCCCGCAGGGCGCCGAGCCGGGGCTTCAGCCCACGGACCACCTCCTCCGTTCCGCCGCTCGTTCCGTCGGCTGA